>JBNGDQ010000150.1:0-3555 GCA_049975285.1 Thermoplasmatota archaeon | reverse complement strand
GCATAATGAGAAGTATGGGGGCAGGCAATTGGAGGTTGGGAGGTAAAAAATATGACTCACGAGGCCATGGAGGCCATAGTTCATATTCTTTTATGCCCGCCCCCTTGGTATCTAAACGTGTAAGGCACGATAAAATTTACGGTTGCATTACCTTCCAGAACAGGGACTTACCTCTGCCGGATGCGATGCAAGTCCTATGTGATGATGCCTAACAGGAACGCTCCAAGTATCACTACCATTGCAATGCGAAACATATCTGAGGTCCAGCCTACATTTTTCACATCTTTTAGTACCCTATAGATGCTATAGGCCAAGAGGGAATCGGCAGGAATAAACAATATTAGACTCCACCAGCTCAGGATATCCAATAGGAGGGGCACGGGTGTCAGTGCGATAGTAACTGCGGCAAAGATACTGCCTACTCTGACCGCAGTCTGCTGACCAATCCGCATGGGGAGGGTAACGCGATTGATGACATCGGCCGACATATCGCGAGTATCCATCAGGATCTCTCTCCCTAGAATGACAAAGAAGGCAATGGCAGTAAAGACGGTTGCATCCCAGGGACGACCAACGGCCACCCCACCGTAGGGAAACGCCAAGCTGCACAGCACCGCCACCACGATATTGCCCAAGAATCCCTGTTGCTTAAACTGTGTCTCATACAGTACGAGGAATGCGACCCCAAAAATGGACAAGGCGAAGCACCAGAGATTGATGAGAAACGAGAATATGACTCCCAGGGCAAACAAGGCAAGTGAGAAGTAGAGGGCCTCCCGTGGCTGTACGATACCCGCAGGAACGGGGCGATCTGGATGTGCAACCTGGTCTATATCACGGTCGAAATAATCATTGAAGGTCATGCTCCCCGCAGTTATACAAAAAATGGCGGGTATCGCCAGCAGCACATCCATCGAAATGAGACCATTCGCTCCGATGTACACGCTCACTATCGCCATGACGCCCAGCAATGGCCGCGTCATCAAGAGATACCCTCGCGCTTTTTGGCCCCATGATGGTTGCATATGGTTCATGGAATCATCCGAAGCTCGGCCCTTACTTGTATAGATCTATACACTGACTGTGGTATAGGTGCTACTCTCTCCTGATGAGCTTCTCTCTAGAATAACGGTACATAAATACAAAAGGTTTGCGGGCATATCACTGCATTATTCAAGCCTGCTGTTATTGGTACTACGAAACCGAAGCTATCCGCTGCCTATAACCAGTAGGTGTTTTCTAATAATTCTGTGAGACGGGTTGAAAATCGTGCAAGCGGTGCTCCATCAATGATATCGTGGTCCACACTTATGGTGAGGTGAAGGTATTCTCTTTTTTCCACCGTGTCTTGGCTAGTATAAACCGATTCTTCTACGATCCCGCCTACACCAAGTTGGGTGGTAAAATGTCCCCCCATTATTAAAAACCAGCCCTGAAATCGTCCCATCATGCCTACAGCAGAGACACCGGTTGTACCCATGTATTTTTTTCTGAGTCGTGCATTTCTCGAGCCAAGGTACAGAAGCAGTTTTTTGATGAAACCTGGTGCAGCCACAGCAAACCGTTCCATTAATCCCTTCCGTACCAATAGTTGCTCTGATTGTTCCATCTGTTTCTGTTGGCAGTCTCGTATTTCTCTTGTCAATGCATCAATATTCTTTCTATTTGCATCTCTGAGTATATACCCCATGGTTCTATACTCATCCTCTATTTCTCTCTCCACAGGTATTGCTACATCCACATCATTAAATAACAGTATTTTTCTTTTCCCGTGACGAAGGGCATTGAATCGCTTATGGTCTTCCATGACCGTAGCAAAACACTTGATTAGCCATGCAGTGAAAGAAATATCTCTTCCATTATTCTGATATTCTCGTATTTTTTTCCTCCCTTCTGTCACATCAATTTTCAGGAGAGCGTAAATGATGTGTTTTTTCTCTGTTTCTGAGAGGAGAATGGCCATGTTTCTCCGCTCCTTGGAAAATGGCTGTACCTCGTAGTCTGGCATGAGAACATAACAAAAAATATCCATATATCTTTTCTCCATTCATATGAGACAGCAAACGTGGGCTTTAGGCGTATACCTGCTCAAGGTATCTTCATAATCCAAAACCACTGCTATCATCGCATTATCTTTCTGGGTCGAAGCTCATCGGTGGCTATCCTTGCTTTATCGTAGTGCTGTCCTGCTTGTGGTGCTATTCCCACCAGTTGAGGTCACTCTTCCGTCCCGTGTCCCGCATGCAACACCCCACTTTCACGCTCCGCCTATGCAACAGAACCATATCCGTGTCACAATATTTTAAAAACAGAGCCAACTTTATAACAAGATGGGGCAAGCAAGGCTTGACCGGTTCACCGATGGCAATGTATCTCCAACAGAGTTCGAAATCGAAGATGGACATGTCAGCCATCTCTATCTTAAACCAGGCGTGATAGACCATCGGGTGTTCCAGACACAGATAGCGGAAAGCTGCATCGACAACAATGCCCTCTTGGTCCTGCCGACCGGCCTAGGGAAAACCATCATCGCTCTCCTCGTCACCATACGGACGCTGCAGGAAACAGGGGGCAAAGCATTGTTTGTGGCGCCAACACGGCCATTGGTTCAGCAGCACCATGACACCTACCAGAAGTTGACCACGAATGGGCTCTCGATGGCGATGGTCAGCGGCAGCATACGGCCAGAAAAACGGACGCCCCTCTATCAGGACTGCGACGTCGTGTTTTCCACGCCGCAGACCGCCGCCAACGACATAGAGGCCAAGCGGCTGCCCACCGGGGAAATCTCCCTGCTCGTAGTGGACGAGGCCCACCGAGCCGTCGGCGACTACTCATACGTCACGATATGCAACAATGTCAGCTGCCCCATCCTAGGGCTCACGGCATCACCTGGCGGGAAAAAGAAAAAAATACGTGAAGTCCTAAACAACCTAGCAGTGGAGGTGATAGAGGCCAGGACACGACAAGATCCCGACGTCGCCCCCTACGTCAAGACGATAGACATAGATTGGGTCAAGGTGGAGCTCACCCCTGAGATGAAGGAGCTACAATCCATCCTCACACGCTATCTGGAGGAAAAGATAGCGAAGCTGCAAAACGTGGGTATCCTGACCTACAAAAAACCAGGCGAAATCTCCAAGACCGACCTATTGGGTGCACGGAAGCAGATCACCAGTCGCTTCCGCACCAACAAGGGCGTCATGTTCGGCAGCATCCACAATCAATCGGTGGCAGTCTACGCCTACCACTGCCTGGAAACCCTGGAAACCCAAGGGGTAAGCCAGCTTAGGGTGTACCTTGAACGCATGAGCCAGGAGGAGGAGCCATCCAAGAGCAAGCAGTCATTCCTCAACGACGAGAGAATCCAGCAGGTGATGGAGCTCTCCAGTATATACAGCGATGTCTCCCACCCCAAGCTCGACGCCCTCGCAGAGATTATCGACGAGCAGCTCGATGAAGATGAGGACAGCCGGGTTATCGTGTTCACGCAGCTCAGCGACACCATCCCCAACATCATGGACATTGTCGGGGAGCGGACGAGGGGTGTGCGGT
>JBNGDQ010000149.1:0-3574 GCA_049975285.1 Thermoplasmatota archaeon | reverse complement strand
GTGGCTGTCGGTGGAGCCTTCGGCTTCATCATAGCCCTGATATGGAGAGACATCATCATCGGCCTGATGAACATGGCGGGTCTCAACGTCGAAAACTTCGAGGATGCAGCCAGCGCCGGTCTGGCCATCGTCGCCGCCATCATCATAACGCTGATATGCGTCATCGGCATCTACTACATCTCCCGCTGGGGCGGCGTCGAAGAATAGATGCCCGGGGCCGTCGACCATTTCTTTTCCCTGCTTTTATCCCTGTAGCATGAGATATGCATGCCCATAACAGCCCGAAAATACGTCCTCCGCTATCTCCTCGTATTATTCCTCATATTATCTGGAGGAAGCACCCTGGCCATGTTCATGGATATGGTGCTCATGGGCATCATACTGCTCATTAGTGCCCTGGTATTCCTTGCGGGACTGGTGATTCTGCTTCTCCTCTCGCTCTTCACTCAGTTGTTTTGACTGATGCCTCTATGGTATGGTCTAAGCACAAAGAACAATAAAAAAGGGAAAGAAAAAAGAGAGAGGGTTTACTCGTAGCCGCCGATTTTGAGTGACGGGTCGCCGAGCAGGACCCATTCCTCGACGGTCTTAGCGTCGATCCGGTCTTCCATGGGCGGGAACTTGTTTATGTAGTTCTGCAGGGTGATGCCATGTATCTCGCCAAGGATGTCGCTGGTACCGTTACCGTATATCCGGAAGAACTCACTGTCGATAAAGCCGCCATAGAACTGCGTCGCGTCAGGGATGCCGTCCTCGTTGTAGTCGCCGATGGCGCCGTAGCCGAGGCCGGTTGAGCCAATAGTGGCGATGGACCCACCGCCAAATGTTCGGGCGAGCCACCAGCTCCAGCTTTCTGGGGGTATCTCGCCTTTGTAGAGGTATTCCTGCCACTTGTTGTAGCCCTCGTATATCTTGAGCAGATTGAGCATGCTGACGTTGAACTGGCTGTTATGGCAGCCGCCGACCACGCAAACTGGATATTGCCCGTCGTTGGTCAACTTCATCATGTCCTGCAGCCGAAGTCCGTCTATCCATGTTTCATCGTCCTTGGGTGGATGGGTTGCCCATCCCATCGGGTTGCCGTGTCCCTCAAAGCTCAGGAGGCCGCACCCCTCGCTGATAGCGGTTATGACGTCCTGCGGACCAGTCAATGTACCGTCAGAGGTAAAGACCGTGGTGATGTCGAATCCAGCCGCCTCGACAAAGCCGGCTGACTTGGTGACAGTCAATTCACCGTCTATGTAGGGATCGTTCTCCGCGGGGAAGGTATCACCGGCGACGCCGACAAATTTTTTGAACCAGTCGCTACCCGCCGTCGTGGTCTCATAGGTGATGATCTTCTCGACCATTTTTTCGACTTCGTAGTTGTTCCGGCAGGCCAGACGGCCCACGTAGACATCAGGGTAACAGTCAAGTTGATCTTTTGTAAATGAAGTCCATTCTCCACGGATGCCGTTTTCGTTGCTGTCCCAGTCTGCAAAGACCACTTCACCGTCGTCATATTTGTAGATATCGGCAAAGTAGAGATCGCTGAGATAGCTGGCTTCCCAGTTGCTGTTATCGTCAAGATGGGCATATTGCACGGGCGTCCACCACTTCTCCTCGGTCAGACCGCCGTTTCGGCCGCCGACCAACATGACATATTTGATGCCCCAGTTATCGAGTGATTCCTTGATGAAGTATTTGACCTGTTCCGCATTGTCTTCGCCCTGCACGCTGAAATAGGTGCCGCTGTAGATATCATTGAGCGTCACCAGCTGCGTCGAGATGCCATGGTCTTCCTTGTGCTGCACAAGAGGCTGCAAGGCATCCGTAAATTCGCCCGGTGCAATGATGACTAACTCGTGGGCATCCGCAGTGGACACTGGCTCCGCCGGTGGGTTATAGGAGATATCGACCTGTAGCTCCTCGGTGAAGGTAAGCATGTCCTCCATTGGCGTATACTGCGCTGGATAAAGCTGCACGGTGAGGAAGAGCACACGGCTGTCGCCGTCTCGCCCCACGCCGACGTGGTAGTCTCCCCAGGAGCCCGGATATGCGTTGGTGCTAGTGTACACGGCGCTTTCCTGCTGTACTATCCCGGCAGCCTTCATATTGGTAGCGACCGCCGTGGGAGCGGGAACGATTTTCTGGGATACATGCATGCTCTGGATGGCTCCCGGCTGCACGTTGACGTTGACGATTTCTGTCCCGAGCGGTAACGTAAAGGTTTTCGTCTGATAGGGAAGCATGGGTTTTCCACTGCGGCTCAGCGTGGTGCTGCCAGTGGTTTTTACGGCCACATATTGACCGGTGCTTTCAATAGTAGGTGCCGAAAACTGAAAGGTTTCCTCCAGGGTTTCAAGGTCGCTGCTTGCCGTAGCTCTCTCATCGGAGCCGGGAGAAACGGTTGCCGTGTCCGTCGGCTGGATCCCAACGAAGACAGCGCCACTCATAGCAAACAATGCGACAACCAATATGGTTAACAGTTTTTTCATGGTAGCCCTCGAGCTACTTAAATGATGCTAATTTATAAGGTTATCGGTGGTCTATGGATACATTTCTGCCTCTGGGAGACCACTAATTTTATAAATGACGGTGCAATGTAGGCGGTGTTATCATGTCACGAAAACCAGCGAGCATGTACCGGCAAATCAAGGGACGCCCCACTACTCGTAAGAAATACATGGGCGGTATCCCCGGACTCCGTATCACCCAGTTCGACCTCGGCAACAAGCAGGCTGACTTTCCTATAGCAATGTCTGTCGTGGCAGAAGAAGACTGCCAGATACTGCACCGCGCTTTGGAGGCCTCCCGTGTGGCCGCCAACCGATACATCGTCAAGCGAGCCGGCAGACTGAATTATCACCTCAAGATTCGCATTTATCCCCACGTCGTCGTCCGGGAGAACAAGCAGGCGACCGGCGCCGGCGCCGACCGTGTCTCCCAGGGGATGCGGAATGCATACGGCAAACCCGTCGGAACCGCTGCCCGCGTCCATACAGGACAGAAACTCATAACGATATATACCACTGAAGCAAACGTGGACCATGCACGAATGGCATTAAAGCGAGCCAAAGCCAAACTGCCCTGCCCCTGCCGCATCGAGACGGAGACAACAGACAAGTAGCACAGAAATGTGTCACTCGACAGCAAGGTTTTTGAATGCCCGCGTATTTACGGTGGTGAGATAAATGGCATATGAAAATGACGCGCCGACAGACAACAGCCTCTCAGAGCGCCTGCAGACAGAACTCGGGTTGCTTGAGCGCCACATCCAGATGCTGCAAGTCATCCGGGACGAAGGCCCCGTCGGCATCATCAAATTGTCAGAGCACACCGGGTTTCCCCAGCACAAAGTTCGATACTCGCTCCGGGTGCTCGAGGGAGAAGGATTGATCCGGCCCTCACCGCGGGGGGCTACCATCACGGACCGGGCACCAGAGTTCATCATCGAATTCAAGGAGATGCTGGAGGCGATGGAGGAAAAGGTAGGCGAACTATATCGCATGTTATAGCTGCCGCGGTAGCTCAGTTTGGGAGAGCGCCAGACTGAAGATCTGGGTGTCGAGGGTTCAAGTCCCTCCCGCGGCAT
>JBNGDQ010000148.1:0-3582 GCA_049975285.1 Thermoplasmatota archaeon | reverse complement strand
TGCCCGCCCGAGGAACCAGAAATCATGTACTACCTGGCCACCCTGGCCATGGGCAGCTGGCCGGAGGAAAAAGACTACCCCGTCTGCGCGGAATGCCGCCGAGCCGGCAATCCATGCATCCTCATCGAGCGCGGCGAACCCTGCCTGGGACCAGTGACGGTTGCAGGCTGCAACGCCCGCTGCATCACCTACGACGTCCCCTGCGTTGGCTGCCGTGGCGCCGTACCCAATGAAACAGCCTGGTTCGACTCGCTCGCTAAGACCTTCAAGAAAATCGGCATGGACCGCGACACCGTACAAAAACGAATGGCTATCTTTTCCGCCCGACATCCCCGCATGCAGGAGATGCTCAACGACATCTACGGGAAGGAGGAATAAATGAAAGTAACCCAAGAAATCACAGTAGACCACCTCGCCCGCATCGAGGGCAAGGCAGGCATAGAAGTAGACATAAGCGATGATAGCGTCGAAGCCAAGCTCAACATCACGGAAGGCCCCCGATTCTTCGAAGTCATCACCAAGAACAAACACTGGCGGGAAGCCGTCACCATCTTCCCCCGCATCTGCTCGTTCTGTTGTACTCCCCACAAGCTCACTCCCATCGAAGCCGTCGAACAAGCCCTGAACGTCGAGCCCTCCAAGCAGACAAGACTGCTACGCGAGCTCCTCTACCTCGGCAACGTCGTCGAGAGCCACGCACTCCACCTCTACCTCCTCGTCGTCCCCGACTACCTCGGCTATCCTGATGCCTTCGCCGTGGCGGAAAAACAGAGCGGCCTGGTCAAGGACGGCATCTTCCTCAAAGACATCGGCGTCGAGATACAATCAGCACTCGGCAGCCGCTCCATTCATCCAGAGAGCGCGCTCGTCGGCGGCTTCGGCAAACTCCCCGGCCGGGATAAAATGAACGAGATACGCAGCATGGCTGATCAAGGCATCGCCAAGGCGGAGCGTGCCGTGGAGTTCTTCGCGGAATACGAGTACCCCTCCTACGTGAACAGCGAGCGCCGGCATCTCTCCATCGCCTGCCCCGACCACTACAGCGTGTACGGCGACGAAATCGTGTCCTCCGACGGGGACTCCTTCCAGGTAGAAGACTACATTTACCACTTGCAGGAACACGTGGCTCCCTACTCGTTTGCCAAGCGCGGCATCTACAAGGATGAACCCTACATGGTCGGCGCCCAGTCCCGCCTCATCAATAACTGCGAGTTGCTCACCGGCCGAGCGGGAGAAATCATGGAGCAGCACCGCTCCCTGGTCAAACCAGATAACCCGTTTGCCAACAACTTTGCGCAGGCCATCGAGATGGTCTACTTCCTGGAGCGCATCAAGGAGCTCATCGACGAAATCGGCGAGCCGGTACAGGAGGGCCTGGCGAAGCCCGCCCGGAGCACCGGGGAGGGATACGCGGTAACGGAGGCACCCCGCGGTCTGCTTATCTACTATCTGAGCATCGAAGATGACCTGGTAGTCGACGCGGATGTCATCACGCCGACGGCCATGTTTCTGCCCATGATGGAGGTCGACATCGCCGACATGGCGACCGGGCTCTGGCAGGACGGCTGCAAGGATGAAAAAACCATTGCCAACAAGGTCGAGATGGTATCCCGGGCCTATGACCCCTGCGTATCATGCAGCGTTCACGTGACCAGGCTTTAGTCGTCACGCTGGGAAGCCCCCTAGCCGGGGAGGATGCCGTCGGGCAATGTGTCCACGAGGCATTGAAAGACACGGCAGACGCCCGCGTTGTCTATCTCGGTACTGACATCTTTCGCTTCAGCCACGCCTATCAGGGAGAACCCCTCGTCATATTTGTCGACGCTGTATACTCTAAAAAACATGCCGCCGGCGAGATAGTCCATTTTGCGAATGAAGAAATATTCTCCGAGCTCACCGATGTCGCCACCGATGCACACATGCTCGGCGTCGGCGAGGGGCTCAAGGTGCTCCGCACCGTGATGCCACGTTTTCCCATCGAGCTGCATTTCATCGGCGTGTCCTGCAAGCAGTTCGGCTACGGCCAGATGAGCAAAACGGTACAGACAGGAATAGAACAGGCTGTCGCGCTGGTACACGATCTGCTCAAAGAACGGCAGCGTTAGTGCAGGAAATACCGGCGGCCAGTGAACACCATGGGGATACCCTGTTCATTGGCTGCCTCGATGACCTCGCCGTCCCGAATGGAGCCACCAGGCTGCACGATGGCCCGAATGCCTGCCTTGGCTGCCACGTCGACGGCATCACGGAACGGGAAGAAGGCATCAGACGCCATCACTGCTCCCTTGACGTTTTTGCCGCCTTTCTTGGTGGCAATCCAGCTGGCATCCACCCGTGAAGTCTGCCCGCCTCCAATAGCCACGGTATGCGTGCCCTTCGCGAAGACGATAGCATTGGACTTGACATGCTTAACGCATTTCACCGCGAAGACCATGGTCTCGATGTCATCAGGCGTGGGCTCCACCTCTGTCTTGACCTCCCATTCACCTGCATCAAACGGCTGTATATCCTTCTCCTGGACGAGCAGGCCACCCCCGACGCTTCGATATTCAAAGGACGGCCGGCGCTCTGGGCAGTCCAGCCCCTCGACCTCGAGCAGGCGCAGGTTTTCCTTCTGCTCCAGAATCTCCCGGGCTGCCTGGGTGTATCCCGGAGCAATGATGACTTCGAGAAATATCTGGGTCATCCTCACGGCGAGCTCCCGATTTACATCCCGGTTGACCGCCACGACACCGCCGAACGGAGAATACTCGTCAGTGGCGTAGGCTTCATCCCACGCTTGAGCCAGATCAGGGGAGGACGCCACCCCGGACGGGGTCGCATGCTTCATGATAACCACGGTTGGCTCCTCGAACTCCTTGACCGCCTCAATGGCATCATTGGCATCCAGGATATTGTTGTAGGAGATCTCTTTCCCCTGCAGCTTCACGGCACTGGCCACGCAGGGCTCCCGGACGACGCCTCGATAGAACGCGCCACGTTGATGCGGGTTCTCCCCGTACCGGAGCACCTGTTCCATCTGGAACGCCGGGACGAAGAGCTCCGGAAAGTCAGAGCGATTCTCCTGCCCAGCTATCGATGCATCATAGAACGCGGTACGCTGCACGGCCTCGTAGGCCAATCCACGGCGCATATCCCCCTCGAGGTCGGGCAGAGCCGCCGCGACGCGGTCATACTGCGAGGGATGCGACACCACGGCGACATCCCGCCAGTTCTTCGCCGCAGCCCGTATCATACAGGGGCCACCGATGTCCATCCCGTCGATGCCCAGCTCCGGGTCATAAAAATTACAGACGACCATGTCGATGGGCGTGATACCCTCACGTTTGAGCATATCCATGTCCGGGCTGCCCCGCCGAGCCAGGATACCCGCGTAGATATCCGTATGCAGCGTCTTCACCCGGCCATCCATGAGATCCGTGAAGCCGGTGATGTCCTCCACCGCTGAAACAGGGAGACCAGCATTCCTGAGCACGTCAGCCGTGCCACCCGTCGAAAGAATGGCGACGCCTGCCTCGTCCAGCGCGGTACAAAAATCTACAATGTCTGTCTTGTCATAGACGCTGACCAGCGCCGTCTCTA
>JBNGDQ010000147.1:0-3647 GCA_049975285.1 Thermoplasmatota archaeon | reverse complement strand
TCAGCGTTCCCTCCGCGGACATGCTCTCCGATGTCTGGACGGCTGGCACCAAGAGTGGCCCCTCCAAGACAGAGCAGATGAACGTGACGTTCACACCGTCGCAAAAGATAGCGGTGCCGGGCATCACCGAGGCGCTCGCCAACCTTGAATGCAGGGTCGTGGACAGTCCCACCTATGGCGATCATACGCTGTATGTAGCGAAGGTCGTCGCGTATACCGTCGACGGCGATGTATTCGATGGTACGACGCCAGCTCGGCCGGAGCGCTTCCTCGCCCACATCGGCGGCAACCGCTTTGTCTCGTTTAGAGACACCGAGATGCAACCGTAGCGGTGCCTCCGTCGTCTGTTCATCGGAGCGGTTTCATATTCAGTCAAGGAACAGATAAGAAAAAGGTGAAAAGGAAAAAGAGGGAAAAAGAATCCTGGGTTTAGACCCAGCCGCGGGTCCGTGCCGCTTTGGCGACGCGTCCGATGCTGACGATGTAGGCGGCGGTCCGCATGTTGATGTCCTTGTCGTTCTCCAGGTATTCTTTCTGGGTATTGTAGACATCCCAGAAGGCCTTCGACATCTTCTTGTCGAGCTTCTCGTAGGTCTCCTCGTAGTCCCAGTAGTAGCCGTTGATGTTCTGCACCCATTCAAAGTAGCTGCAGGTGACGCCGCCGGCGTTTGCCAGAAAGTCAGGGAGGACCATGACCCCGTTCTTGTGCAGAATCCTGTCCGCCTCGGGCGTCGTCGGGCCGTTCGCCAACTCCAGGAGGATCTTGGCTCTGAAATTGCCTGCGTTTTCCCCGGTGATCACGTTTTCCAGCGCCGCCGGGACGACGATGTCGACGTCCATCGTGAGCAGTTCCTCGTTGGTGATCTGTTCTGCGCCGGGATACGCGGTTATCTTTCCTTCGTTGGCCTTGATGTCCATGGCTTTGTTGCAGGGAATGCCGTCCTCGACGTAGATGCCGCCGCTGGAGTCGCTCAATGCGACGACCTTGGCGTTGCGGAACAGCCGTTTCAGCAGCAGGTGTGCATACTGGCCGGCGTTGCCGTATCCCTGAATGGCGATGGTGACGCCCTTATCAGCGGGCGTGGTTTCCTCGAGTTTCTGGAGTTCCCCGTAGGCCATGTGCATCTTGTCCTCGTTTTCTTTGAGGGTGACGCCGCAGCATTTCGCTGCCTCACGCAGCACGAACATGCCGCCTCGGGCCGTCGCGTCCATGCGCCCCTTGCTGCCGCCGACCTCGAGCGGCTTGCCGGTGATGACGCCGGGCGCATTGTAGCCGACGATGGTACTGTATTCATCCATCATCCAGGCCATGATCTGCGGGGTGGTATATACGTCGGGAGCCGGAATATCTTTCTCGGGGCCGATGAATCGTCCAAGCGCTCTGATGTAGCCGCGGGCCAGCCGTTCCTTTTCGCCGTCGCTCATCTCCTTGGGATTGCAGATGACGCCGCCCTTGCCACCGCCGTAGGGCACGTCGACCACGGCAGTCTTCCAGGTCATCCAGGCGGCCAGCGCCTTGACCGTGTCCTCGGTTTCTTCAGGGTGCCATCGTAGGCCGCCCTTGGTGGGGCCGAGCGCGTCGTTGTACTGGCAGCGGAAGCCGATGAAGGTCTTGGTGGAGCCGTCATCCATCTTTACGGGGATGGTCACGCGCAGGAATCGCTTTGGTTCACGCAGATAGGCGTGCATGTCATCATCGAGTCCCATGGTGTCTGCTGCTGCATCCAGCTGCTGCTGGGCTATTTTGAAAGGATTTAGTTCTTCTGTCATAGTTAATCCTCGGGGGTAATACGGTCATGGCATTTAAATTTAATAGACACGTGATAGCAATTATCATGCAAAAGCATATAAATGAACGCAAATTTCTCTGTGTCAGCCCATGACGGATACAAAAGAGCCTCCGGGTCGTCAAAACGGATGTGATGTCTATGGAGAGAGGAATCTATCGTCCACCCGCCGGCGTATCGCCAGGCGTTATTCCTCAGTATCTCCGGTCACTCCTCGGCAGTAAAGAAGCCCGGGAATCCCTTTTCTCTCTTATTTTTGCCACCTTCGGCAACCTACTCACCGGGACCATCCTCGGCGTTTCCACGTCCCAGCTCGAGCTGCTGCCGGCGCTCATCGTGCTCATCCCGCCGGCCATCGGCATGCGCGGCAGCGTGTTCGCCTCGCTGGGCTCCCGCCTGGGCACCTACCTGCACACCGGCCAGCTGAAACCCGACTTTACGGGCAGCCGGCTGCTCAGGCAAAACGCGGGTAGCTCCTTCATCCTCACCATCCTGATGAGCATCTACCTGGGTCTGCTGGCCACCATCGTCGCCGGCTTCCTGGGCCTGCAGGTCACGCTGCTCGACATGGTGCTCATCGCGCTGCTGGCCGGCGTGCTCTCCGCCGGGTGCATGCTTCTCTTCACCATCTTCATCGCGTTTTACAGCTACCGCCGGGGGCTCGACCCCGACAACGTCACCACGCCGTTCATCACGCTGGCCGGCGACATCGTCACCCTCCCGCTGCTGTTCTTTGCCCTCTGGGCGGTCCTGCAGATGGATGAACCGACGAAGCTCGTGCTGGCGGCGGCGTTCGCCGTCCTCGCCGTGGCTGCCATCGTCATCCCGTTTACACGTCTCTCGAAACCGTACTGCCGGCGCATCCTGCTGGAAAGCATTCCCATCCTGCTGGCCGCCGGCCTCCTCGGCACCATCTCGGGTTCGGTGCTCGGCGGCTCCTACGAGGCGCTCATCGGCGTGGGCGGCATCCTCATCATGATACCGGCATTTCTCGAAGACGGCGGCGCCATCGGGGGTATCCTGGCCGCCAAGTTTTCGTCGGCCCTCCACCTCGGCTCGCTGGAATACACCCGGTTTCCTCCGGCCCGAGCCCGAAAGCTGTTTGCCATCATGCATATCATCGGCCTGCCCGTGTTCGCCCTGCTCGGCGTCATGGCGTTTTTCATCAGCGGCGCCATCGGGACCACCTCGCCGTCGCTCATCATCATGATAAGTGCAGCCGTCCTCGCCGGCGAAATCCTCATCCTCGCCGTCAACTTCATCGCCTACTACGCCTCGATGGCCGCCTTCCGCCTGGGGTTCGACCCCGACAACGTCACCATCCCGATAATCACCGCTCTCATGGACAGCCTTGGCACCGGCACCCTCATCGGGGTGCTCTTCCTGCTGGGAACGCTGTAGCTATTCTTTTCCCAACATAGAGCCCAAAAACGATTTCTTTTCGCCGCTCTTCTGCTTCCGCTCCGCCGGCTGCCGCACCTGCCGCGGCGCGGGCCGCGGGGACTGCTTGACGGTCGGCTTGTAGGCCTGTATCTTGTCCAGCGCCTGCTCGATGCCGTCCACCCGGCTGACCGAATAATAAGAGGTTTGCACCGCTCCTTCCTCCTTAGCGGTGACCTTCAATACGTAGCCGCCGTCGGTCTCGTAGACGATTTCCTTGGCGATGATGGTGCCCGGGATGTCCTCGGGTCGCTCCGCCTCCTGCAGGGTTTCCTCGCCGCCTTCTACGAATGTTTCGTGCTCCGGTATCTCTTCCTCGGTCAGTCTGCCTTCATCGATGTACTGCTCGATTTCCTCGAGGCTCTCCGGGGCGGTCTTCTCCCAGTTTTTCTCTATGACGCGTTCCTCACCGTCTCCAAA
>JBNGDQ010000146.1:0-3693 GCA_049975285.1 Thermoplasmatota archaeon | reverse complement strand
ATCCAGGGATACCATTATGACTCAACCGCCGACGCGAAGTGTGCTTCACTTTCCTCGTCGGACAGGATGTGGAATTCTTCGCCCGTGGTCACGATGCCAATCTCGACGCCGGTCTTCTCCAGCGATTCCTCGGTGGCATGGTAGAGCGCCTTGATGCCCATCTCGATGGCCTCATCTTGGCCCTGCATCTCGTAGTTTTCCTCAAGGTATTCGACGGCGGCCTCCCGACCGTTGCCCTCCGCGGTGGCCTTGTACTCCATCATCGCACCCGAAGGATCAGTAACGAAGAGTCGGGGACCATTGGCGTCGTCGACGCCGCCGATGAGGAATGCCGTGCCAAAGGGTCGGACGCCGCCATACTGGGTGTAGGTCTGCTTGAAGTCACAGATATTTTTGACCAGTGTCTTGACCGGTATCTTTTCATCGTAGGTGATGCGGTTAACCTGCGCTTCCACGCGCGCCCGGTCTACCAGCACGCGGGCGTCTGCCACCAGGCCTGAGGTAGCGCAGCCGACGTGCTCGTCTATCCGAAATATTTTTTCTATCGAGGATTGCTCAACCAGCTTGGAGGTCACGCGTCGGTCGACGAGCAGGATCACGCCGTCATCGAATTTGAGGCCGACGGTGGTGGTGCCGCGCTTGACCGCTTCTCGTGCATATTCTACCTGGAAGAGTCTGCCGTCGGGCGAAAAGACAGTAATCGCCCTATCGTACGCCATCTGCGGTTTCATATTTTACTCCTGTTGAAACTTGAGCAAGTAATATATCGTTAAATATATAATTTGTGCCAGGCCGAATAGAGGGGAAAAGGAGATGGAGGACTGGTTTAGCAGGAGCTGTGCTCGATGGCGTCGTTGGGGCAGGACTCGATGCAGAGGCAGCATTCAATGCAGTCATCCACGCGCGGCGCAACTGCCTTGCCGCCCTCGAGCTCGTAGACGTCCACGGGGCAGTCTTCGACGCATTTCCCGGTGCCGTCGCACTTGTCGTAGTCTATCTTAATCGTCATGTCTCCAGAGGAAGAGGTGAATTCTTTTATCATACAGTGTCCGTATCCAATGTTGTTTTATAAGTTTTGTCGTGACCGCCGTCTAGCCGGTACACCAGCCACAGGAACACCCACAGTCGAACGGGTTCAACAGGGACATAAAGAACTCCATGGCACGGAACGGCAGCGATATCAGTCGGGCGAATAGTATTATCGGGGTGAGCGCCAGGCGCAATGGTAGGCCGATGAACAGTCCCACGGCCAGCCGGAAGGGAAGCAGCAACAGCCGGAAGGTGAATGAGAGCAGTTTGACCGGCATGAATAGCAGCTTGAAGAAGATATGCATCGCCAGCTTTACCGGCATCATCAACCCCTTGACCAGCAGCCGAGCCAGCCATTTCAATGGCATCAACAGGCAGGTCGGCACTTCTCCGTCACCGCTGAGCGCTGCCTGAAGTTCCTCAGGGCTCATAGACCGGAGTTGCTGTTGCAGTTCCGCCAGTTTTTCCTCCACGTATTGCTCCTGAGTCTCCCGGGCGGTATCATATTCAAGGGCCTGCACGGCTGGAAGCATGGCGAACAGGAAAACGGTCAACACGCTGCCGAGGATTATCTTTGTGTTCATGTGTATTCCTCCATACAGAAAACTGGGATTTGTATTAAAACATTTGTTAAAGCGCGCTTAAACAGACACCAACATTTATGTACCTCCAGGTAATAGAAGCGATGTGAGAACATGACCGCGGTCGAACTGCACTTTACCATCGAACAGGTCAACGGGCGAAGCGATGGCACCATGGAGGTCGTCGCGACGGGCACTGCACCAGAGGAGGCCGTCCAGCCGGAGGGCGGCGACCAGTCCAACTTTACCGTGATGGGCAACGTCCCGCCGGGCATGCGCGGCATGCTGGAGAACATGGGCGAGATGTTTCGGTACCAGCAGAAGCCCGTCATCAAGTTCCGGCTCACCCGGGAGGAATACGAGCGCGGGGACTGGAAGATCGGCAACATCCTCAAGGTCAAAGTCGTCGAGGAAGTCGACTAGCCCTAGAGCTGTATTTTTAGAAGCAACAACAGTAAAAATATAAAAAGGGCCAGGTAAACAGTTATTGTTTTTTGCCGTATACACCGGCGAAGGCTCCACCGGCACTGCCGGCGACGGCACTGGCCACACCGGATGGAATATCCATGGTCCCAGTGGCTATACCGATGACTGCTCCGGCGACGATGGCGACAGCGACCCCGATGGCAAGGTATCGTTTGTTCATCATTTTATGGTTCTCCGACCGGGAGGAATATGAGACTGGTATTAAATGTTTGGGGCCAACAAAATGGGCCCACGGGGATTCGAACCCCGGACCTCCGCCGTGTGAAGGCGACGTCATAACCAGCTAGACCATGGGCCCGATGTGTGGTGAATTACGGAAGGATATATAATTGTGCTGCCAGATAGCGGATGGTATCTACAACGGCAGGTTTTTTCAGCAACTTTTATATATCAGCCCATCCATTACTTTGTTAGCAAAATAATAGCAAAGGTGTTCGCCATGAAAAAAACCATCTTGGTTGTCGACGATGAAGAACCCATCCAGGAATTGATACATACCTATCTTGCCCCGCTTAATGCAAAGATCCACTCTGCATTTACCGGTGAAGAAGGCATCGCCCTCTACGAGGAGTTGCTCGACAAGGGAAAGCGACCCGACCTCGTACTCATGGACCTCAAAATGCCAGGCATGGACGGCATTGAGACCACCAACCGCATCATGGACATGGACCCCCACGCCCGAATATACGGCTTCACTGCCTTCTCTCGTTCCGTCTGGGCCACCGAGATGAAAAAAGCCGGCGCCCGGCGGGTCATCTCCAGGGGCATCGGCTTCAACGGCCTCCGCGAAATCGTGGAAGGAGTACTGCACGAAAAAGAGATAGCCGCATACTAGCAGTTTCCCACGACCAGCAGAAAAAGAGGGGAGGGTGAGGCGCCCCAAAAAGTGGATGGGAAAAGGGACGGAGGCGAGTGAAGGACGGGCGCGCTCACCATGACGGTAAACGCCGTGCTGCATATCAAGGCTCGTTAATCGTTCATCATATGGAGAACAGTATAGAGGCATATCACTAAAAAATAACGGGAGTCAAGAGGGGTATCGGCCCTTGCCTCCCAACCTCACGTGTTGCTCGGCCTACTGCCCCTCTTCGCCTCATGTCCTCCGATCTCCCGTGGAGGCAACTACATACAATAAATGTCTATATAAATATAAAATGTCGTTAAAGCTCGCTTGAATAAACAATACACAGGTATGATGCATCCATGACAAAAACAATACGAGCGCAAATCGCGTTCTTAGAGAGAGACAACACGAGCTGAGAATTCTTTAATGAAGACAGGAAATATACCCCGCCCCCCTGCCCCACTCTTTGCTGAAAGCACGCTGCAGAAGCATTACAGCAGACAGGGCTACATTTGAAGCATCTACGCAAGTTTTTCTCGCAGGAATGGGACAGGCAGGGAGGCGCTACGTCAATTAAAAAGATATTGATGGGGCACTCTTTGAATGGCGACGTGGACCTCATGCATTACAATGCGCAGTCTGAAGAGGATTTGAAGCGCATATATGATAACGTTAACATTACCGTTTTACCTTAATGTGTTACGAAAGTAGAGGTGAGTATTCCCGCAACGGTTTTAAGTCGAGTTTAGTTCA
>JBNGDQ010000145.1:0-3731 GCA_049975285.1 Thermoplasmatota archaeon | reverse complement strand
CTTTGTTTAAAAATTCTTCTATTTTTTTCGCGGGTACTTCCAATTCTACGGGTGATTTCTGAGCCGTTCCAAATCAGCGGGTGATAAGTGGAAACCGTCCATCATACCATTTTCTGTAAGCATATCCATGTCTTCGGCAATAATTCGGCTGTTTTTTGCCTTCTTTCATGCACTCTGGACAACACCACTCGTCGCCCACTTTTTTAGGTTGGAATTTAGACATCTACTTACTAAAAGAATGCTTCTATTTATGGTAATCGATAGGAACTATAGTTGGGGGAAAATATTTAGCCATATGACGGTTGTTCATACAATGATTGTCGTGAGGGAGGACAGCATCCCCGATAAACGAATTGTAGATGTATTGGGAGCAATAGAGGCGAATAGTGGTGCATTGGCAGTAAACACCGTCAAAAGTGCCAGAAAACGATTAGAGAAACAAGCAGAGAACATGGGAGCAAACGCCATTATCAACTACAAAATAAAGAAAGAGATAATGGGATTAGGGGCACTTGCAACGGGGACAGCCGTCGTCGTGGAATAGCCCTATTCGTCCATCAGCGGTTTTTGCCCTCCGCAACATCTATGCCAGCGACCTCGGCAAGGGTCTTGTTGTCAAGCGACATGTGGGGACGGATGTAGTTGTAGAACGTCCGATAGTGTTCCAGCATCCGCTCCGCAGAACCATCATCGAACAATCCCCGCATTACCTTATCCCGTTCACGCCACGTGCTATGAAACCGCTCCAATACATTGTTATTGATGGGGGTCACGGATGCCTACTCCGCCGATATGCGGTGCCCCCCGTCAAACTCGGTATGTATGGCTGAGGGATAGGATTTCATGCCGTCTGTGATGACGGTATCGGGTCCATCCGGCTGGCTACGTTAATATTTGTTGGACTTTCCTGACGAAGTCTTGGAAACCGACATCTCTCCCGTATACCTCCTGTGCTCCTGCATCTTTGAGGCGGTCTCCCCATTCCATGCCTGCAAAGGCAGTATAGCCAACCACGTTCGCCTGAGGGTCGATTTCCTTTATCTCCTTCGTGGTGCGCACCCCATCCATTGCCTCGCCTTTCATTTGTTTTACCATGTCCTCTTTCTTGTTCGTTCCGGACAAATTCAAGTCCATGACCACCAAATCAGGCTTCTTTCCCTTCGCCTCCAGCTTCCGATATAGCTCGATGCTTTCTTGTCCGTCATAGGCAGCATAGACCTCGAATTGGGAAGCGGGCAAATACTCTTGTATCAGTTCCTGTATTTTGGGGTCGTCGTCGACAACCAGCACTACTTTCCGCTGCGTTTTTATGCCTCCGAAATGCCAATATGCTGTCGGTATATCAATCTTTTTTCAAGTCAAATTTAACACGGCTTTCGATGAGAAAAATTCTATATTTCATTTTTAAAGGAGAGACCCCAAAATCCCCGTTAAGTTTGTGCTAACGGGTACCTAATATACGTTACTCACTATGGAATAATCTCGGTCGTGTTGTTGAACGGCGGGTAGTATAGCTCGTCTTTATGGGCGGACAGCATCTGTTTGACCCTGGGGAGCGCTGTCTCGACCTGTTCGACGAGATGCTTCGTGATGCGGCAGAGCAGTTGAAACCCTTCCTCGCCCCACAGTTGTTCCTTGTACGTGAAAAGACAGCGACCGCCGCAGACATCGTAGATGTCGCAGGAAGTGCATGGATCACCGATATCGATGCGCTGCATGCCGGATAGGTTGCCCATCTCGTTCCAGTCAAACTCGGGGGCGATAGGACAGCCAATCACCCGGCCATCGGTGGTTATCGTGACGGCATCATGGCCGGCACCGCAGGGCAGTCCAGTGCCGCCCCAGATAAGTCGTTTCGCTATGCCGAGGAAGGGCACGATGCCCAGGATATCACCCTGTTTTAGATGCTGCGTCCATGTCTCTATGAGGCGCTCGATGCCGGGCAGGTAGCTTTGCTCCGTCCATCGTTTGAACTCCTGCAGGTTCCAGAGCGATGACCAGACGGCGTCCAGCTGCCAATGGACGTGGGGAAAATACTGCAGCAGGTACATGACATCCTCGTAGATGTCCGTGTGCTTCGTGGCGGCCATCCGGGCGATGCGGTCGCCCTCGTAGCCGCGCTCGTCGAGAAACCGAACTGCGCCGAGCACTCTGTCATGGCATCCGTCACCCCGGCAGGCATCCGTTACCTCGCGCCGTCCATCGATGGAGAGCAGTATCGCGTCGAACTCGTGCATGGCGTCGCCCAGCTGCTCGATGAAAAAACCATTGGTCTGCAATACGAAACGACGGGCGGGCAGCACCTCAAGCAGCTCATGCACCACCCCGGGTCGGAGTAAGGGCTCGCCGCCGTACAGTGCCACCACCACCTCATCGTCATTGTTGTCCTCGATGAAATCCACGAGCCTGTCTACGTCGTAGGTGATGTCCCAGGGCATGGTCACCAGGCTGCCTCCGCAGTAGCTGCACGCCATGTTGCACTCCGCTGTCACCATCACGATGTAGAGCACACGCAGCAATGCACCGTCTCATATCAAGGTTTTGGCCCGGATGCTACGACTCCAGCGGTTTTTCTGCATATGTTTCGAGCAACAGGATCGCTGCCTCAGTACTCTCCCGGATGTTCAGGGCTGCCTCCTCTATCGACGTGCGGTCGGTGACGTCCATCGCCCGGATGAACAGGGATATCTCCAGGTGCCAACTCTGGTATATCATCTCTGCCTGGCCGGCGTCAGAATTGACCTTCTGGACTTTTTCCATCGGCTGCAGCAGCATCAGGGATACAAAGCTGGTGGCGCTGGCCGCCCCGAATCCTAGTATATGTAGCGTGTGTTCGAGGTCACCAGGATTGTTCAGGGATATCAGCAGGGCAACGACGACGAAAAAAATCCCGACCAGAAACAGGGCTATGGACAGCGCGTACACAATGTACTTTGCTTTTTTCACCTCGCTGCAGAGCACCTTGACCCGCGTCTTGAGATCGGGCAGCTCCTCATCAATGACATTCAGGATGACGTTGTTCAGATGCGTGTTGGCCTTTTCCCGGTCGAATGCCTCCTCATTCATACTGTGGTTACCTCCAGTATCGTTAACGAGCATCGGCATTAAAAGCCTTGCTCGGTCAACGG
This sequence comes from Thermoplasmatota archaeon, assembly GCA_049975285.1. Taxonomy (GTDB): domain Archaea; phylum Thermoplasmatota; class E2; order UBA202; family DSCA01; genus CAZESS01. The sequence continues at coordinate 603 of JBNGDQ010000145.1, read as the reverse complement.
TGCCATTTTTTGGCTGGATTCCCCAAACATTTATTAAAAATCAGGGTAATCCTGTCTCGATGCTCCGGGTCTACAACACGCTCAGCCGGGAAAAAGAGTCCTTCCAGCCGCTTGAGGACGACCACGTCCGGACGTACGTCTGCGGGATGACCGTCTACGGCGACGCGCACATCGGTCACGCCCGGACGTACCTCGCGTTCGACATCATCAAGCGCTACCTGGAATACAAGGATTACGAGGTCACCTATGTCCAGAACATCACCGACGTCGACGACAAGATCATCAACGCCGCCAGGGAACGAGACATCCCGCCGCTGGAGCACTCCGCCGAGTACACGGAGCGCTGCCTCTCCGATCTGGAAGCACTGGGCATCCAGCCGGCGGATGAATACCCCAAGGCATCTGAGCACATCGATGACATGATATCGCTTATAGAGAGTGTCATCGATAACGGCTACGCGTATGAGGCGGACGGCGACGTCTACTTCTCCGTTGAGTCCTTCGATGACTATGGGAAGCTCTCCGGTCAGAAGGTTGACGAGATGAAGGCCGGCGCCCGCATCGAGCCCGGCGACAAGAAGCGGAGCCCGCTCGACTTCACGC
>JBNGDQ010000144.1:0-3747 GCA_049975285.1 Thermoplasmatota archaeon | reverse complement strand
TCACCACGGGCGTGACCGAGGCCCTGCAGATCTTTTTGTCGGCCACGCTCAACGAGGGAGACGAGCTGCTGGTGCCCGGCCCGACGTATCCGCCTTACAACCTGATGACGAGGTTCAATGGAGCGGAGCCCGTCGCCTATCGGACCATCGAGGAGGAACACTGGCAGCCGGACGTCGACGACGTGGAGCGGAAGATCACTGACCGGACGAAGGCCATGGTCATCATCAATCCCAACAACCCGACGGGGGCACTCTATCCCCGGCAGACTATCCGGGAGATGGTGGACATCGCCGTGGATCATGACATCCCCGTGATATCGGACGAGATCTATGATGACATCGTGTTCGACCGGGAGCATCATTCGACGGCCTCGCTGGCCACGGATGCCCCGATTATCACCTTCAATGGTTTTTCCAAGGTATACCTGGTGCCAGGATGGCGTATCGGCTATGCCATGTTCAATAATCCGGATGGACAGCTGGACCGGGTGCAGGATGCCTTTTATCGTATTGCCCGGGCTCGCCTCTGTGCTAGCTCGGTGTGCCAGCGGGCTATGATTGCCGCGCTGGATGGCCCGCAGGATCACATTACCGAGATGGTGGCCACGTTACGGGAGCGAAGCCGGTTTGCCCATAAACGCCTCAACGAGATACCGGGTATTTCGTCGGCGCGACCTGACGGCGCATTCTATATTTTCCCCCGGATTGAGGCCATCGACGGCTGGGCGGATGACAAGGAGTTCGTGCTCGACGTGCTCAATACGGCTCACGTGTTGCTTGTGCATGGCTCTGGGTTTTCCCCGGAGTATGGAGCCGGGCATTTCCGGGCGGTGACGCTGCCGCCGATGGAGACCCTGGAGGAAGCCTTTAATAGGATGGAGTCTTTTATGCGGGAGAGGATATCATGAAACTTGATAGGACCGTCATCGTGGCCATCATTGCCCTGGTGGCGATTGCCGCGGCTGCCAGCGGCTACTACGGCTACGAGGTGTGGCAGGAGCAGCAGCCCAACACAATCGGGGAGGGCGACTTTGTGGAGTTATATTACATCGGTTACTATGCAAACGAGACCGTATTTGCTTCGTCGTTCACCGGCAACGTGACCTCGAATGCATCGTTCGACAACGGCGACCTGACCTCGCTCAAGACCTACATGGGCAAGCAGAAGCCAGCCGCCAGCAAATACCCGGCCAACTGGAGCGCCGGCAGCCTGGGGACCATCCAGGGAGCCCGTGTGTATGACCTTCCGGGGCTGTATGAGGCCCTGATGGACCTGAAGGAGGGTGACGAGGTCGTCATCGGCCCGTTGTCCCCGGAGCAGGCATACGGCCAGCCGGTTGCAGCAGCCGTGGAAAACCAGACGTTCATCCGGTCGAACTTCACCGGCATCCCGCATCAGCAGATTGTGATAGATAACCTCACCGAGTACAACGTCACGGTGACCTGGATGCCCGAGGAGGAGGCCACCTTCACCATGCCTATGTACTGGGGTCAAACTCCTGTCGAAAATCCGTACTGGATATGGAACAATGCCAGTGCCGTGGTCTCCTACAATGATACCCATGCCGCGGTGAAGACGACGCCCAACGTGCTCCATAACCTCACCATTCCACCGTTCTGGGAGAACGCCACTGAAGTCGTCGCGCTCAACGATACCAGCGTCACGCTCTCCTTTGAGCCTGAGGTTGGAGACTCCTTCAGCTACTATGGACAGGACGTCGTCGTGGAAAACGTGACCGAGACCACCCTCAACATCTCTGTCAGCTACGGTAACCAGACACAGTACACCGAGATGAACAAGACGATGCCCTGGATGCAGTTCAATCTGACCACGTATCTCCCGCGCATATTCGAGAACATCCCTCAGGATTACATCAAGAGCGACGTGTTGCGGGCCGGCTACTCGTTCAGCGACATGGCCGGTAAAACCGTGTACTTCAAGGTCAAAATTCTGCAGGTGCTGTAGCCTTCACGCCAGTTGACTCTGCACCTCGCGGTCGAGGAGCGCCAGGAAGGATTCCTCCTGTCCCCGGGGAATGACGGCGCCTGCCGCAACGGGATGACCGCCCCCGATACCGCCGAGCTGTCGGGCCGCTCGGTGCATGGCCGCCGCCAGGTCGACGCCTCTATCCGCCAGGCAGGACAGGGCGCGGGCTGACGCCTTCACTTCGCTGCCGTTTTTTTCTGCAAAGCCGATCAGGGGTCCACTGTTCTTTATGTCACTGGAATGAAGGAGCATCCCGGCGATGATGCCGACTACGGTATCCCGAATGACGGAGCCGCCGTTGAAGTACTGCAGCCCCCCGTATTCCTGTAATCCCTCCTGCTTCACGAACCGGATGCCCCGGGCGATGCACCGCCGGTGATCATCCAGCAGGTCGTACGCCGACGTGAGCGCTTCATCCCGGTCGCCGAGGCAGACCTGCAGCCCCACGTCGGCGTGGCCATACCGGGCTGTCGAGTTCAACAGCGTGGCATACTCCCGGGCGTCCCGGAGCTGGGTTCCCTCATCCTCCCGGGATAGCTCGCATACGTCTCCCACCAGCCGCCCCGCCCGCCGATGACCGAATCCTCTTGAGAGCAGCAGGGCTACCAGTGATGAGATTACCTGGCGTTTTTCCTCCGTCGTGAGCTCCATCCATTTCTTCCACCGCCGTCCATCCCGCACGGGCACGTTGAGCTCCTCCAGGAACGTCTTGCAGGCCCCGGCTCTACCGGTCAGACCCGGCAGAATGGGGTCATCGGCATACTGCAGCAGCTTGTACAGCGGTCGCGTCTGCCGCCCGAAGGCCCGCAGGTCACTATACCGGTGGACCACGCCGGCTTTTTCTCCCAGATCCGCGATGACATCATTCCAATCAGTGAATCGACAGGCTGCCGCGTCCTGCATATCCCCAGCAGCGCCCACCATGGCCAGGTCTGCCATATCCCTATTTTTCTGGTCCATGGCCAGAGCAACCAGAAACGTCAGCCCGGCCCCCGAAATCCCTCGTTCACCGCTCACGTCATACCGGTAGGGATTGAAATGCCGCCAGGAGTCATCGTCGCCCGCCGGCGTATGATGATCAGTGATCACGTATTCCAGGCCATCGAGATGCGGGAGCATGCCGCTCCCCAGGTCGGTAAACCAGATGAGTCCATGTGTATCACGTAGCGACGTGATGACTGCTTCATCAAGCTGTTTCACGTACCGGATGTCACCTTCGATACCGGCTCGCTCCAGGCAGCGCATGGCGATGGCTCCCGCCGCGATGCCGTCCGCGTCGATGTGAGTGACGACGTCGACTGCGCCGGCATCCATGAGACCATCCGCGATTTGTTTCGCCTGCTTCATCGCGCTATCCAGCATCCCATCCACGCGTGATAACCGACAGCGATATATGAACTCTTTGGAAAACAGCGATGCAACCTAATTTTTATATATTGATTTTCTATGCCATACATCAGGCCTGCCGGCGTAGCTCAGTATGGTGGAGCACTCGGCTGTTAACCGAGCGGTCACCGGTTCAAATCCGGTCGCCGGCGCTATCGTTACGGTTCACAGCCCCTTAGTCCTCTAAGGGGTTGCTTATATATCACTAGCCTAAATGTTTTATCATAGTATAACATAAGTTATACATGGCTGTAAAAAGGACAGTTCGCCGGGCTGGGGGAAGCCTCATAATAACGGTTCCCGCCGATATCGCCGCCCTGCATGGCATCCAAGCTGGCGATGAAATGGAATTTCTGCCGATGGCCGCCGGTGAG
>JBNGDQ010000143.1:0-3755 GCA_049975285.1 Thermoplasmatota archaeon | reverse complement strand
AGCCCGGCGAGCCAGCATGGCCGTCACCCTGGGGCGAGGGCCGCCCCGGTTGGCACATCGAGTGCTCGACCATGAGCACCCGCTATCTGGGAGCACCGTTCGACATCCACGGCGGCGGGCACGACCTGGTTTTCCCGCACCATGAAAACGAGATAGCACAAGCCGAGGCTGGATTGCAGGAACAATTTGCCCGGTACTGGCTGCACTCAGGCATGCTCAACGTCGACGGGGAAAAGATGAGCAAATCCTTGGGCAACTTTGTCACCATTCGCGAAGCCCTGGAGCGATGGGACGCCGAGACACTGCGTTTCTTCTTCGCCAGCTATCACTATCGAAGCCCCGCTGACTTCAGCCGGGAGAACATGGAGATGGCCCGCCGCCGCCTGGAGCGCATCCACCGGCTGCGCGACGACCTGCAGCAGGCGGCAGCTGATGCAGAGATCGACGAAACCGGGCTCGATGACAGGAGTAGGGCATACTTGGAGGCGATACAGGCTTACAGGGAGCGCTTCGAGGCGGCGATGGACGACGACTTCAACACGCCCGAGGCCATTGCGGCTCTGTTCGACTTCATGCGGGAGAGCAACCGGTATCTCGCCGACGGGCAGCCTGATGGAGCGCTCTGCAACCATGCATTGCAGACGCTGCTGGAGGCCGGCCGCGTGCTGACCCTGTTCCAGGAGGAACGACGTGAGGTCGACGTGCAGGCCGTTGCATCCTTAGCTAAAAAATATGGCGGCGCCGGCGAAGGCTCGCTGGACGACGTCATGGATGAGCTGCTGGATATCCGGGCGCAGGCACGCCGGGATAAAGACTACGAGATGGCGGATGCCATCCGGGATGATCTCGAGGAGCTTGGCTTCGAGGTACAGGACACCGATGATGGAGCGAAGTGGCGTATCGCGTAGCTATACCGTATAGCATTTTTTCGAGCCATCCGAGCCACAATGGTTAAATAACGATTTCCGATATCGGTTTTCGATAGCATGTATGAGCGGAAAATATTGCTGGGGTTCATGCGCGTGCACATCCTCCATCATGCCGATGAGGAAGGCATCTACGGCGCCTGGATGATGGACGAGCTCGAGCACCACGGCTACACACTCAGCCCCGGCACGCTGTACCCCATCCTCCACGAAATGGAACGCGACGGCGTGCTACAGGCCACGAAAAAAACCATCGATGGCCGACAGGTCAAGCTGTATCGGACCACGGCGCAGGGCAGACAGACACTGAAGCGTCTCAGGAACTTCGTTGCAGAGCTCTCCCGGGAGGTCACATGACCGAGATCCTCGCCATCGACGACCTCGTTGCCTCGCTCGGTGGTACCCCTGTCTTCAACGGCGTACGGCTCTCCATCCACAGTGGAGAAATCATGGCCCTTGTCGGCCCCTCCGGCAGCGGCAAGTCAACGCTGCTCAGATGCATCAACCGTCTCCTCGAGCCAGACAAAGGCACCATCACCTTCAACGGCACCGACATCACCACCATGCCGCCCGTCGCGCTCCGCCGCCAGGTCGTCTACGTTCCCCAGGAAAGCATCATGCTCCCCGGCACCGTCTACGACAACGTCGCCTACGGCCCCCGATTACAGGGATACATCGACGACGAGCACGTCCGACAGTGTCTCAGCGATGCCGGGCTTCCCGACAGCTTTCTCCCCCGGGATGCAGCAAAACTCTCCGGCGGCGAAAAACAGCGCGTCGCCCTCGCCCGAGCCCTGGCCCTCCGGCCCGACATCCTCCTGCTGGATGAACCCACCTCGGGCGTCGATCCCAAACGCGTCAACGCCGTCGAACAGCGCATCCTGGACTTCTCGCAGAGCCGCGGGCTCACCGTCCTCTGGGTAACCCACGACATGGCGCAGGCGCAGCGGGTGAGCACCCGGACCGCCAACCTCCGCGACGGCATGATACAGGAGGTCAACGAGACCTCGTTGTTCGAATGGGAGGGAGCATATTGACCGGCGTTCCCTACACCTGGGAGGAGGGGTTGCTCATCCTGGCCGCCGTGTCCATCCTTCTCGTCCTCGTCGTCATCCTCTCCTACATCAAGCGCATCGGCATCGAGCGCGACGCCCTCATCGCCATGGCCAAGGGTGGCACCCAGCTGTTCGCCATCGCCGTGTTCCTCACGTTCCTGTTCGACTTCGAGGAATGGTACCTGCTCATCTGGCTGCTCCTCGGCACCATGATCATCGTCAGCGGCAGCACCGCTGCCAAACGTGCCGCCGACATGCCCAACGCTGCAGGAGTCACCACGCCCGCCATCCTGGCCGGAGCAACCGTAGCACTCACCGTGCTAGCCGTCACCAGAGCCATGCCGCTCCGCCCCCAGTTCATCATACCCCTGGCGGGCATGGCCTTCGGGAACTCCATGCAAATCTGTTCGCTGTCCATGGAACGCCTGCTCCGCGAGATCAGAGTCAACCGGGCGGCAATCGAAACCGCGCTGTCCCTGGGCGCCACCTCGCAGCAAGCCGTCGAACCATATGGCCGCATGTCCGTCAAAGCCTCGCTCATTCCCACCATCGACAGCCTCAAGACCCTTGGTGTCATCTTCATCCCGGGGGCCATGGCCGGCCTGCTCATCGCTGGCACCGAGCCCATCGTGGCCGCCGAGTATCAGATAATCGTGTACCTGATGATCGTCGGCGGCGGCATCATATCCTCATTGCTTGCCTACTATCTATCCCGACCGAAGATATTCACTGATGCCGAACAACTCCAGCCCTGGGTGTAACACCGCCGGGATAACACCTAAAAACGACCGGAATGATATGACGGGGAGCATGCACATCGACAGTTACTCGTTTGGAAAGGTCATCGTCGACGGCACCATCTACACCAGCGACGTCATCATCTATCCCGACCACGTCCAGGCGAACTGGCGCCGACGACGGGGTCATCTCCTGCAGCCCGAAGACCTCTCAGACGTGATAGCGACAGCGCCGGATACTCTCATCATCGGCACAGGCGCCCATGGCCGGATGACTATCAGCGAAGAGGCACGACAACTACTCAACCAGGAAAACATATCCTTCGAGGTGCTGCCCACCGAAGAGGCCTGCCAGGCGTTCAATAAACGGAGCAATGCAGTGGCAGCACTGCATCTCACCTGCTGAGCTATGTCTTTTTTGATTGCCGGGTCGTGATGTCGCCCTTCAGGGTGTCCTCGAACCAGACCACCCGCTGCGGGAACGGAATCTGGATGCCGTTGTCCTCCAGCGCCAGCTTGATTTTCCAGAGCATCTCGGTGTAGACGCCGTACCAGTGGGTCGACGGTGCCCACATCCGCACCTTGAGGTTGACGCTGCTGTTACCCAGTTCATCGACGAACACCTGCGGTGCCGGCTCCTTCAATATGAGAGGATGCGTCTCCAGCAGCTCCGTGATGACCTCCTTCGCCTTATCAGCATCGTCGCGGTACCGGATGCCGATGGAGTAGGCGAAACGCCGGGCGCCATGCGCTACATAGTTCTGGATATTGGAGGAGAACACCTTGTCGTTTGGCAGCCGGGTGTAGATGCCGTCGAACGTCCGAATCGTCGTCGACAGGATGCGGACGTCCTCCACCACGCCGGCCACGTTGTCGATGTTGACGGAGTCGCCGACCTTGATGGGCTTCTCCATGATGAGGAAGAGGCCGCTGATGAGGTTGGAGACAACCGTCTGGCTGGCGAAGCCGATGACGATACCCATGATGCCACCCGCCACGAGCAATCCGCTCAGCGAGAAGCCGATGCTGGACAGCGC
>JBNGDQ010000142.1:3097-3834 GCA_049975285.1 Thermoplasmatota archaeon | reverse complement strand
CCAGCATAAGTTCTATGTATCCAATGACCTGAGCACCTGGACCGAGGTGTCCACGTTTACCATTCCCAACGCGGCTACCTTTACCGACGCCCGAGGCTGGATGTACTATGGATTCCATGACGTCATCGAGCTGAACGGCATGTACTATGCCTTTGGTGAAGCCAACAGCGGTGAAACCATGATCTGCCGCAGTGCCAATGCCGATGACACATGGGAGGCCTTTGATAAAGTGGGCGGCACCTCGTCGAGCGACGGTCCGCTCCAGGTACCCGCCGGTATCACCTATGGCTGGACGCCCACCGGAACCTTCATCGACCTGGGCTACGGCCGCGGGTACGGAAAGGTATATGCCTCGCCAAACGACAACGCATTTTACCTGGCCATAAACACGGAGGCCGATTCCACCCTTACCCCGGCAGAACTGGAGGCAGCGTTTATCAACCCCGACAACTGGCAGTGGCACGATGGCACAACGGGACCCGCCGCTAACGCCATCCTTTCGGCGACTGCTGAGCACGATCTGAGAGAGTGCTGGACGGTCCCCAACTCCGATCCAGATGATGACTGGGTGACCTTCTACGCTGCAGACTACGGCTCCGGGGACGGCGGCAAGGCTCTGGGCTACTTTACACTAACCCCGCCTTTGCCACCCCCCACCGAGGTATGGGTTGACGACGACTACTATGACGGCGGCGCCAACGACGGCCATACCTGGGGATACGATGCCTTTGACAACA
>JBNGDQ010000142.1:0-3087 GCA_049975285.1 Thermoplasmatota archaeon | reverse complement strand
TCGACGCCGTATGTGGGAGCACCGTGTACGTGGCGGCGGGAGACTATGCTGAGCAACTATATATCAACAAGTCGCTAAACCTGCTGGGTCCAAATTCCGGCATTCCCGGAACCAGCACCTCACGTGGCGAAGAAGCAACTATACACTATCCAACGGGGATGGAAGCAAGTTCGCCCGGAGAATGGGCCCCCTTGATCTGGATTGATACAGATGACGTGACCATCGATGGCTTCAACATTACCGATGAGGGATACGAGTCGAGCGTGAATTATTCATATTTCACTGGTATCTATGGCGACAGCGGCAACAACACGGCGATATCCAACAACATCGTTGAAGGATTCAACTATACCTCTATGCTGTTAAGCGGAGGATACCCGGCAACGCTGGCCATCACAGGTACCCAGGTGACAGACAACTACGTCACGGGCAACCACGGCCCCTATGCAGCCATATATCTGCAGGGCGTCGCCGGCACCGTATCCGGCAACACCGTGGACGACGTCCTGGGAGCGCTCCAGATTCAGCCCTATGCCGCCCCTGTCGGGGGAACAGTCACCAACAATGTCTTGAGCGGATACATCAACGGCATCTACTACAACTATGCCATGAAGGGCGCAGGCACCTGGGCCATCGAAGAAAACACCGTTACCCCGGCCGCGCCGCCAGCTTCTGGTGGCCCCCGCAACTGGACGGGGATACATCTCCGGACGTTTGGTACGCAGGGAAGCACCGGGGCCGCACCTGCAGTGGAGTTCAACAACAACACTGTTGACTGCTCAGGAGCAAATATTGCTGATCCCTACTGGGATGAAGTGAGGGGCATACAGGTGAAATACACTGATGGCAATGCCCTAGCAGACTTTTATGGCAACACGGTTACCGGTGCCGATGTAGGCGTGTTCATTGATTCCGATGCCAACGTCACCAATATAGCGTTCACCTACAACAATTTCAGCGGTAACGCCATGGGCGTTAACAATACTGCTTCCCAGGTACTGGATGCCTCAGGCAACTGGTACGGTACCAGTACAGCCTCCGGCGTAGCGGGGGCAGTAAGTGCCAACGTGGATTATACACCCTGGATGGACAACGGTACAGATCAGAGTGCCGATCCCGGCTTCCAGCCCGACCTGTCATATCTCCATGTGGACGACGACAGCCCGCAGACCGGCACAACCGGATACATCCAGGAAGGTATCAACATGGTCTCTGGGAGCACCGTCTATGTCCACGCGGGAACCTATGCCGAGGGACCACAGATACACATCGACAAGGACCTGACCATCACCGGCGAGGGCTGCGATACCACCATTATCACCCCCACCGCAAACACCGGCACCAGCGGCGACGCACGTGGCTGGTGGCTGGTGGACGACGGCATCGAATTCCACCTGGACAACGTGACGCTGGACGGAACCGGCTACAACGTATTCCAGGCCATCCGGTTCAAGGGATGGGGGAGCATCGACCACGTCTGTTTCACCGACATAAAGTACCCCACCTACCACGGGACGGCCATTGCCGCCATCGGCACGGGGGTGCTGAATGTCACCCACTGTGACTTCACCGAAATAGGACGAATCGGCATCAACATGTGGCAGGATGGCTTCATCCAGTACAACACCTACACGGGCAAGGGAGACGGCGACTGGCTGGACTACTTCGTGGACACGGAAACCGCCACCGTGGTGATCAGCGACAACGTGATCACCAACTGCACGGGCGTGGCCTCCTCGGACGGCTCGGAATCGGCGGGCATCCTGGTCTGCACCTACTATGCCCCGGGAGCGGATGTGACCATAGAGGGCAACACCATCCATGACTGCACCATGGGGGTTGCCGTGGGATACAACGACGACGATGACTCCCTGGTTGCCCTGAGCGGAAACAACATCTACGACAATGAGTACGGCATCGACATGCGGGGTCATTCCTATGCAGCCATAGACGGCACCAACACCTGGGCCAACACCTATGACTTCTACCACATGGCCCACCGGGAGGGCACCGATGACTACTGGGGCAACATCCAGGATGCCATCGACAACGCCACCACGGGGGACACGGTCACCGTGTACGATGGCACCTACCATGAAAACCTGGTGATTGACAAGGAGATTACCCTGCAGGCGGGCAGCGGCCCGGTCATCGACGGCAACGGCGGAGTGTGCATCACCCTGGCCGCCTCCAACGTGACCATACAGGGCTTCGAGCTGATGAATGGAACCCAGGGGATTCTGGGCTGGATTGACTCCCCGGTTAACGGCGACGGCTGGCGCAACGTCAGGATTCTCGACAACCACATCCACGACATGAGCAACGGGGCCTGGGGCTTCGGCATCTACCTGGGAACGGAGAGCGAGCGGTACGGCTCCTCCCACGGCATGTACGACCCCTCGCTGACCGAGCTGATGAACTTCACCGGTCTGGAGATCAGGGGGAACGAGATCAACGACACCACCGGAGCCTGCATCACCCTGCAGTCCATGTATGCGGCCAGCGGCCAGCTGGTGGTGAGGGACAACGAGATCCACCACGGCGACATGAGCGCCATCTGGATTGACTGCTGCGAGGAGCTACTCATCGAGGACAACAGCCTGCACGACTGCGCCACGGGCATCTTCATCTCCGCCTACGCCGACGGCTACTACGAGGGCACCCCCAACCAGCCCTACGACTGCCGGAACATCGACATCCTGTACAACAGCATCCTGGACAACGGGCGGGGCATCAGCCTCTACGACGGGTTCCCGGCCACCATCTCCATAAACTGCAACACCATCATGGGCAACACCGAGTACGGCGTGTTCAGCTACCTGACCGAGGAGATGGATGCCACCTACAACTGGTGGGGCGACGCCACCGGACCCTACGACCCCTCCGACGACCGGGCCACCGGCGGCCTGTACAATCCGCATGGACAGGGCGACAGGGTCACCGACTACGTGGACTACATGCCCTACTGGGCGCAGCCCGATGGAAACCCCGCCTGGAACTACTGGAGCAACACCCCCCACATGTACAACCGCAACCAGGGCAACGTGGGCATCAACACCCAGACCCCGGAGACCCAGCTGGATGTCA
>JBNGDQ010000141.1:2261-3854 GCA_049975285.1 Thermoplasmatota archaeon | reverse complement strand
GCCCTCCCGTGCTGCTTCGGGTATCTCGATGTCGTCGGTGAGCGCTGAGCCGCCGATGCTCCGGAGTTCGATGTCGATTATTTTGTGTTCCGTCACCCCGAGCGCCTCGGATACCTTCGTAGCGTGCTGGATTTCTTTCTGGCTGCGCTGCCCGTAGTTGAACGTCAGGGCGTGCAACTCGTACCCCTGGCTGGCGGCGATGGCCGTGGTGACGCAGGAGTCGAGTCCTCCGGAGAGCAGGCAGACGGCCTTCATGTTACTCCGTGGTCCAGGCGCCCTGGCCGTATCCCTCGTCGACGCCGATGGAGATGGATGTCACGCCCGGAGGTATGGTCATTTCTTCGCGGAGCCGCTTGAGGATGTATCCGGCGAGGTTTTCCGCCGAGGTGGCATGCAGCGGCAGCAGCAGGCAGTCCTCGGCGGGCAGCACGTATCGTTTCCCGCGAAAGACGGTCTCGATGCTGTCGTCCTGCCGCGTGAGCTCGATGTTGGCCCGCTTGGGGATGAGCAGGTAGTGGTCGAGCTCGTCGGCGATGCGTTGCAGTGTCTCTTTCAGCGTGCTGAAGTCGACGACGATGCCCATCTCGTCCTGTTTGCCCTCAACGACTGCATGGACGGCATAGGTATGACCATGCAGCCGCCCGCATTTGTCGTATTCTGGGATGAAATGCGCCGACGAGAAAAGGATGTGGCTGCGCCACCCGTCTATCTTGACCTGCATACAAATCTATATCAATATGCTTTAAAATACTTGTGTGCATGCGCGTGCTAGACACCTCGGCTATCCTTTCCGGCAGATGGCAGGGAGGGGATACCGTCACTACCCCTGGCGTCATCGATGAGTTTGAGGAGGGCGGTCATTCATGGCGGATGCTGCAGTACGCCCGGGAGGCCGGGTTGCACGTTCGGTTGCCTCCTGAAGCAGCGGTGGAGACGGTGCGGGCGGCTGCCCAGCGGACCGGTGACCTGCCTACGCTAACTGATACAGATATTGAGGTTCTTGCTCTAGCTGTCTCGCTGGATGACGGCGTGGTGGTCACCGATGACTATGCAATACAGAATGTTGCCGCTTGCCTCGATGTGCCATTTGAAGTGGTGGTGCAGGATGGCATCCGAGAGCAGTTTGAATGGCGCTATCGCTGTACATCCTGCCGCCGATGGGTTGACAAAAAAACGGAGGATTGCCCGGTATGTGGAGGCCAGGTGCGGCGCGTGCGATGGAAGTGATTTTATACCACCTCCATATTGGAGGCCACCATGTGCTTGGCCGTTCCCGGTAAGATATGTGCCATTGACGGCGTGACGGCGACCGTTGACTACGGGCAGGGAACCACCCGCCAGGCGGATGTCTCGCTCGTCGACGCTCAGGTCGGCGACTATGTCATCGTCCATGCCGGCTTCGCCATACAGATTCTGGATGAGCAGGAGGCGGAGGAGACACTGCAACTGTTCCGGGAGATGCTCGAGGCGGAGCATGCATGAGTTTTCCACGATGAGCAGCATCGTCGCCACGGTACTCAAAGAAGGGAAAAAACATAATGCGACGGCCATCACCCGGGTGGTGCTGGACATCGGCGAGTTGACGTTTCTGGG
>JBNGDQ010000141.1:0-2161 GCA_049975285.1 Thermoplasmatota archaeon | reverse complement strand
ATGCGACGGCCATCACCCGGGTGGTGCTGGACATCGGCGAGTTGACGTTTCTGGGCGAAGAGCAGCTCCGTTTTGCGTTCCATGTGCTGCGCGAGGATACGCTGCTCGGCGGGGCGGAGCTCGTCATCAACCGCATTCCGCCGCAGGTGACCTGCTCTTGTGGATATGAGGGCGCCGTCGAATATGAAGAGAAGGAAGATTTTCACATTCGGTTTCCGTTGCTCCGCTGCCCGGAATGCGGTGGCTCCGTACACGTGCAGCGCGGCCGGGAGTGTTTAATAAAGCATATCGAGATTGAGAGGGACGATGTTCCAGCTGCGGGATAAAGAGCTGGCTCGGTCCATCGTAGAGCGGCTCAAATCGCGGGACGAGCGGCTCACCGTGATGCATGTTTGCGGGACCCACCAGGATACCATCGTCCGGCACGGGCTGGATGGACTGCTGGAGGAATGCAACGTCCGCATCGTGCAGGGGCCTGGCTGCCCGGTCTGCGTGACGACGCCCCGGGAGATAGAGATGGCGATAGCGCTGGCTGAAGCCGGCGTGACTGTGGCTACTTTTGGCGACATGCTCCGCGTGCCGGGTGCCGAGACCTCGCTGCAGACGGTCAAGGCGAAGGGGGGCGACGTCCGCGTGGTCTACGACATCAACGAGGCGGTAAAGCTAGCTGAGCAGGGTATCGAGGTGGTATTCATCGCCGTCGGATTTGAGACCACGGCGCCGACGACGGCGTCGGTTCTCCTCCGGGAACTGCCGGAGCCGTTTTCCGTGTTGAGCTGCCATCGGGTCATCCCGCCGGCCGTCGAGGCGATTCTGCAGGCGGGCGAGGTCGCCCTGAACGGCCTCATCGACCCGGGCCACGTGTCAGTCATCATTGGCGCGTCGCCCTACGAGTCTATTTCCCGCCGGCATGGTATCCCCCAGGTCATCGCCGGGTTTGAGCCTGTCGACGTGCTCATGGCCATCTGGATGCTGGCTCGCCAGGTAGATGAGGGCCGCAGCGAGGTGGAAAACGAGTACAGCCGGGCTGTCTCCCGGGAGGGCAACCAGCGGGCGCTGCAGGCCATCGACGAGGTATTCGAGCCCGTCGACGCCGCATGGCGTGGATTCCCCGTCATTCCCGGTTCGAAGCTGGCACTTCGCCCGCGTTTCGCGGAGCATGATGCCTCACGACGCTATGCGGATGTGCTGGCGCCTGTAATGGACCGGACATTCGAGGAACCTGCGGGCTGCATCTGCGGGGAGGTCCTCCGTGGCGTCTGCACCCCGGAGGAATGCGCGCTCTTCGCCGGGAGATGTACGCCGCAGCATCCCGTGGGTCCCTGTATGGTATCCCGGGAGGGCTCCTGCAACATCGCGTTCAGGTATACCCATGATTGATATAACCACGGGTACGATAGAGGAAAAAATCATCAAGACGGTGCAGGAACGCTATCCCGTCACTGTGGAGGAGCTCTCCAAGGCATTGCATCTCTCGTCCGAGCAGATACGCTTCGAGCTCCACAAGCTACAGTCCAAGGGCATCATATCATTGGAGCCGCTGCCCGACGCTACCTTCATTCGCCTGGAGCGCCATGACATCCGATTCGTCGGTCGCCGGCACCAGGAGGCCTTCATCAAACGGAAACGACGGTCGCCGGCTGAACGAGACGAGGAGGACGACGATGACATCATGTACGGATAAACAACTCGGGAAGCCACACTTCAAAGCACTTGAGCGCTACGAGCAATACTGGTGGGATGCGGACGACGAGCGCGACTACCAGCAGGCGATGCAGGAGCCATTCAGCAGCCTGGTGTTCACGTTGCTCTCGCAGAACACGTCATCGCAGAACACCCGTCGAGCCTACAGGGGGCTCCGCCGCGCTTTTGCCATCACGCCGGAGGCGCTGCACCGCGCAGATGAGTCGGCACTCGCCCGGGCGATCAAGCCAGGGGGTCTGCATCACGTCAAAGCCGGGCGTATCCGGGAGCTTGCCGCATATGTCCTTAACGAATACAACGGTGACCTGAGCTGGGTATATGATGCGCCGCAGGACGCGGTGCGGACCCGCCTGCTGGAGATGCCTGGCATTGGTCCCAAGACAGCCGACGTATTGCTCTCCCACATTCACGGCCACCGGGAGGCATTCGTGGTGGACACCCACATGTTCCGTATCGC
>JBNGDQ010000140.1:0-3857 GCA_049975285.1 Thermoplasmatota archaeon | reverse complement strand
CGGTCGACATGGGTGGACCGCTCCGAGAGCTGCTTGATGAACGTGGTTTTGCCTGCCTTGAACGGGCCCACGACGAGCATCTTGGGAATATACAGCTTGATGCCGCCGGGCCGGAAGACCTTGAAGGGCACTGATATGCCAGTGACAGCATCCCAATTCGCCTGTTTCACCCGGTAGGCCTGCCCGGTGAATGCCCCCTGGGTGACGGAATGAACCTCGACGATGCCGTCGAAGCGCCGCTGTATCCGGTACATGATGTTCTCCTTGTAGGGCCAGGCGGTGAAATTGTAGATAGCGACGCCGTCTCGATTGCTGACTTCTTCATTGATTCGCTTTACGCCATTCAGAGCCTCGCGCTCCCCACAGAGGTCCATCACGTTGGAGAGCGAGTCAAAGGCGAGCAGCGGACGCTCGCAGACCGGTCCCATCAGCAGCTCCTCGATGACGTCCTCGTAGCTCAGGATGTCATGAGGCTCATATATCAAGTATTCCTCGTCGGAGGGAGCCCCGATGAGGCGGGAGTACCCGTCCACCAGCACCAGTCGGCCGGGGTAGTCCTTGAGTGGCCATCCGAACTCGTCGAATGACTGGTGAACCTGCTTCGGGGATGACTTGGATACGATGTAGATGCAGGTGTTTCCTGCTTTCAGGTTGTGCTGCAGGACGTGGATGCTCAGATTGCTTTCCTCGACCTCAGGCGAGATAGAAAACAGGAGGGATTTCCGTGCTGGAATACCGCCTCCCAGGTATGTATCCAACCGCGGTATACCAGTCTCTATCATTGTTTCAACATTATAAAATCTCATCAATCGCTTTGGCCGCTTTTTTCATGGCTTCTCGCACCTTCGTGCAGTCATCCTCGCCGGTGACCACGGCGAGGAGAGCCTGCGGTCCTGCGCCCATGACGATGAGGGAATATTTTTTGGTGTCGACCATAACGTGGGAGGGTACGCCGCTGCCGATTTCATCCATGGCGGTCTCGGCGGCTCCCAGCAGGGTAGCAGTCATCGCGGCCATGGCCTCAGGGCTCGTGCCGCTGCATGCCTCCGCGGATATCAGAAGACCATCGCGGGAGATAATGAAGCTCTGCTCGATGTCCACTTCCGCTTCCAGGTCACTCAGAATATTTTTATACTGCTTGTTCTGCATGGTTCCGCGCTCCTCTATCGAGGTTAAATACTTCTTTTTATAATAACTTTTCTAAATGCGCTGCCGGGTTACATCACCAGCTTGAACAGGATGTAGGTGATGAGGACCATGACGGTGCCGTGGCGGAGCCCTGCCGCTATCTTGCCTTCGCCGAGGAGCCCTGCCACGACGCCGTTGCCGATGGCCTGCACGAGCGCCGTGCTTATATAGATAAACTTGTACTCTTCGAGATCGATGTTGCCGAATGAGATGCTGCCGACGCTGGATGAGCTCTTCGTTGCCTCGCCGAACTCGGGGAGAAACGTCGTGGTAAGAATGATGATGACGGCCAGGAAGACAAAAAATGCGACGTAGATGATCAGCAGGTACATCTGCATCTCCATCTTCCGCTCGGCCTGCAGGATCTTTATCTCCCGGACGTTCTTCGCCGCGGCTTCGATGACCTCGGCGATCTTGCCGCCGGCCTCCGACGCCTTGACGACGAGTGAGGTCGTCCGCTGCACCAGCGGGGTCTTGATGCGTTCCCCGAACCGCCAGAATGCCTCGGTGAACGAGGTTCCCCAGGATATCTGGACGGCCATCTTTTTTATCTCTGTGCTCAGCAGCCCGTAGTCACCGCGGGCCGAGGTCTCCACGGCGCGGGCCATCGTCATGCCGGCTTTGCGTGATTCAGCTAGGTCGCGCAGGAACTCGGGGAAGCGTTCCTCCATGAGGTTCATCCGCCGGAACCGCGCGTATTCATAAAAGCCGAAGGGACCGATGGCGGAGAGAATCGCGAACACGGTGAAGTCGATGGCGTTTTTCTTGATGAGGTTGATGGGCCCCAGGCTGGTGATGACTTCGAACTGGATGAGCATCGCGATGGCCACGAATACGGTGGCGAAGGCCGCCGAGGTCGACAGCACCATGATCCGCTGCAATGTCTCATCATCGAATTTTTCTTTCAGGGCGCCGGTCTGCTCCGGCATGATGAGAATGATGTACAGGATGAGGCTGACTAGGAGACCCACGCTGACCGCGATGAACGCATATTCCCAGGGGAAATTGCTGAGCCGTACGCCACCCGGCAACCCGAAGACCGCCACCAGGTTGACCACCACGAAGAGCACGATGAAGACCACGATGCTCAGGTAGATGACGTTGCGCTGCATGATCATCGGGCGTTCTTCCCGGAACTTGGCTCGCTCGTAGACGCCCGTCACTGAGGCAGTCGGCGAGGGCATCTCTCCCCCCAGCATCAGCGAGGTGACCTCGAACGCGAGCGCGATGTTGAGGAGCAACAGGGGATAGGATAGCTTGATGAGCAATGGAGCGGCATCTTCCGGCAGATGGATACCGGTTTCCAGCTGGGAGCCGATGACGATGGCGGTGAACGCCAATGCGACGATGAACAGGATCGTGTACCCCCGGCTTTCTTCCACCGTGGGGATGGACAGCACCGTGTACAGCATGAGCAGTATCACGGCGCCGAGCAGCACGGTGACCAGCACGTCGGATATCGCCAGGTCGAAGAAGATGATGAACACGTTGAGCAGCGTCGCGAATATCACGATGATGAAGGCGACGAGCGATGACAGGAAATACTTCCATTCGGATTCCTTGAACTCCTCGGACACGAATCCGAGCATGTCCTCCTTGATTTTCCGCTGCGCCCAGGAGAATATCAGGAAGCCGCCCAGGGCGCCGCCGAGCAGCAGCGTGGAGACCGTTGGCATATCAAAGGCCCGGGTCACCACGGCCAGGGCGATGAGCGTGAGCAGGGACACGAAGGCTATCCAGGAAATCTTTTGCCCTATCATCTTAGACCTCCGGAGCCATCGAGCTGATCACGACCGCGAAGCCTAGATGCGCCAGCGGTAGCATGACAAAGGCAATCAGGTACATGACGAGCGTGGAGCTACCGCCGCCCATCCCGCCTCCCTGGCTGACCATGCTCATCACGGAGATCATGACCATGAGGAACAACGGGGCGGCGACGACGACGGTGACGTAGCTCTCCGCCATGACGCCCAGGGTCTCCAGGAATTCTTTCTGCTCCCGGCGGTTCTCCCGCATGTATTCCTCAGCCTTGGTGAAAAAATAGCTTTTCAGGTTGCCGCCCGAGGTAACCGTAGTGATGGCACCCTGCAGAAACTCCTGGAACTTTATCGACGGCGTCCGATTGGCCGCGTTGCGGAGCGCATTAACAATATCAATGTTGAAGATAGAGATATCCCGGTATATCCAGGCGGCCTCCTTCTGCACCTCTCCATATATAGGCTGCTCCGCCAGGGCTTTGAAGGCAATCGCAGGGGTTACTCCCGCGGAGGCCATAGCTGCCAGGAAATTCAATGCATAGGGCAGCTTGTTCTTGATGTCCTTCCGCCGGCTGTTGGCCTTGCTCTCCGGAATCATCATCGTCACCAGGTAGGCAACGGCGCCGATGAGGATAGGCGCGGGAATAATGATTATCAACAGCTTCGGAGCTATCGTAATCCCGAGGGATGGGAAGACGAACAAGGCAACCATGACAAAGGCGATACCGGCGATGCCGCCCAGGATGCCATTCATCCAGGCGTAGGCAATGTAGGCATCCGGCCGCATCTCGAGATACGCGCGCTCGATCGCCCGTTTGATGTATTCTATCTGCGTAGACTTTGAGGCCTTATCCCCGAGAAGACGGTAGCATAGACTCTGATACTTATTCAGCGGAATGGGAGTCCTCTTCT
>JBNGDQ010000139.1:0-3989 GCA_049975285.1 Thermoplasmatota archaeon | reverse complement strand
GTAGGGATGGCTGTCAGCGTGCCGCCAGCCGCCAGTAACCCGATTACAAACAGAGCGATAATTGCTTTGTATCTCATGGTGGCACTGCTAACCTCCAGATTCATAAAAACATTGCGGTGTTCCCTTCCGTGGCAACATAGATATATAAATGCTGGGGTCATACGGACATGGTGCATCTTTCACGTCTTCGCCGCCTCAAACTGCTGCTCCCCTTCATCGGCATCGCCATCTTTATCTATCTGGTATACAGCATCGGCGTCGACGAGATTGCTGGTACGCTCTCCGGCATCAACCCGATGCTCTTCGCGGTTTCTCTCTCCATTTTTGTCCCCCGTATCGTCATCAGCACGTATCGCTGGCAGCTCGTCGCCCGGCGGCAGGGCATATACGTCGACCTGGCCACGCTCATAAAGATAAATCTCATCGGCCTGTTCTATGGGACGGTGACGCCGCTCTGGGTCGGCGACTGGATACGCATGCCCTACCTCCAGGAGGAAAGCAGTGCGCCCCTGGGCACCTGCGCCTCCAACGTCATCCTCGACCAGTTCATGGAGTTTGCCGCGCTGTTCGTCCTCGCGCTGGCTGGCTCTGTTCTATTGCTGCCCCGGTATCCCCTGTTTTTTGTCGCGTTCGCTGCGCTGCTGGTCGTCGTGGTTGCCGTTGTAGTCTATTTCCGGGAAAAAAACCGGAGTATGCGTCTGCTGCGCCTGGTGTCCCGGGTGCTGATACCTGAGCGATTCCATGCGCCTGTCTTCCGTGAGTTCCAGGCCTTTTATGGACGGTTGCCTCGTCCGTCGGCGCTGCTCGTGCCGTTCATTCTCGGCTTTATAAGCTACGTGCTCTTCTTCGTGCAGATTTATCTGGTGGCGCTCTCCTTCGATTTTGCTGTTCCCCTGGCTGACTTTGTTTTGCTGTACCCGGTGGCGGTGCTGCTCGGGCTCATCCCTATCACTGTCAGCGGTTTCGGCACCCGGGAGGGCGTGCTCATCACGCTGCTGGGCATCTACGACGTGGCCCGGGAGGTCGCCGTGGCTATCTCGCTGAGTGGCTACATCATCACGCTGCTCATCCCAGCGGTCATCGGTGGTATCTTCTCGGTCACCTGGGAGACGAGGAAACAGGTTACAAAGTTTTAATAGGTGTCTCTGTTTTCTTTTTGTATGATTTCAGTGGAGGTGCTCGTGGAGGGATATACCCGGTGTATCCCTGATGGATGGGATGCCCTGGCTACGACCACGCTCATCCAGGTTAACGGCCACGTCATCGTGGTGGATCCTGGTCCAGCCTATCAGCGTGTCCGCCAGGCGATGCGGCGGCATGGCGTCGAAGAACATGAATGCACGGTTTTTGTGACTCATTTCCATTTTGATCACATCGCCGGCATGACCGCTGTGCCGCATCTCGCCGTCGTCGACGGCACCTATGTTTACGCTGGAGCCGTCTCCCGTCGGCATGACGGCACGCCATTCGGGAAGGCCGTCGAGCTGCTGCCTACACCCGGGCATACCGCTGGGCATACTTCGCTGCTGGTGCATGCTGATGATGCCCGCTACGCTATCGCCGGGGACGTGATATGGCACGAGGCGGCATCGGAGGAAGCGATACTCCGGGCCCCGGATCCATTCGCGGAGGACATGGACATCCTCGTCGAGAGCAGGAAACAGTTGCTGGCCAGGGCTGACGTCATCGTGCCTGGTCATGGTCCATCATTTAAGGTGCCGTAGCTATCTGCCCTTCCTGGCGATGCGGTCCACCACTGTCGTCATTCGCCTCGTTGCCTCGACGTCATGGACACGGAGGATATCTGCCCCGTTGGCGATGGCCATGGCCGCGGCGCCGAGGCTTCCCTCCAGGCGTTCCTCCGGGGGGCAGCCGCACAGGTTGCCGATGAAGGCCTTCCGCGAGGCACCCACCATGACTGGGAAGCCGAGGCTTTTGAGCTCCCCTAGCCGGGCCAGGATTTCACAGTTGTCCTCGATGTCGGCGCCGGTGCGCTTCCCGAAGCCGATGCCTGGATCAAGGATAATGTTCTCCGGGCTGACGCCCTGCTCCTGAGCATAGCAGGCGCGCTCGTACAAAAAGTGGCATATCTCTCCCATGACGTCCTCATATGCAGGGTCATCCTGCATCTCCCGGGGTGTCCCCTGCATGTGCATCAGGCAGACGGGCACATCATGCTCAGCCACGATGCCGGCCATGTCCGGGTCGCCGCGCAGCGCGGTGACATCGTTGACCATGCCGGCGCCTGCCGTTATCGCCTCCCCGGCCACCGTCGCCTTCGAAGTGTCAATGGAGACGGGTACGTCAATGGCATCGGTAACTGCCTCAATGATGGGGACGACCCGGGCGAGCTCCTCCTCGACATTGACCGGGGCTGCCCCGGGGCGCGTTGATTCACCACCGACGTCGATGATATCTGCCCCCGCCTCGGCCATATCCAGGGCCCGTTCGACAGCCGCATCGGGCTCAGCGTAGCGACTGCCATCATAGAACGAGTCCGGCGTCACGTTGAGGATACCCATAATGATGGTCCGCTCCCCCAACGGCATACCGTCGCCCAGCCGGAGCGTATGCGATGCAGCCAGGTTGTCCAGGATAGAGGTGATAGTTTCTCCGCAGCCGCAGAGCCGGTCGTACTGCCGGGTGAGCTTCTCAGCCAGCGCCTGTAGCTGCGGTATCGTACCCATGACCAGCACGTCCGATGGATCGCCGCAGGGAGGCAGCGCCCGCCGGGAGATGGCAGCATCGCCGCCCAGCGACAGCATCTCCTGCTTCATGATGAGGGCGTCCTGCGCCGCCAGGTCATAGAGCTTGATGCAGTGATGCTCCGTCTTCGGGGCCATGATGTCCACGCCAGCCGGCTCGACGTCTATGGCCTGCATGTCCTCCCGTGCTGCATCCCGGTGGGGGAACACGCGGAGATGTCCAAACATGTATCGCTATCCCTGCATCTTTGATAAATGTTCACATCGTCTTCGGGCGCAGCAGCGTGCCATGTAACGTTAGATTCGAGAGCACGAAGGCCCCGAAGGGCACGAATACCAGCAGGCCGATCCAGGGATTCACGGCGGTCAACATGATGGGGACCAGCGAGAAATTGATGAAATAATGCAGGCCGATATACTGCCGGGCCTGCTCCCGGTCAAACTCCTGCATGCCGAGCAGTCTCATCGATACCACTATCATGGCTATCGACAGTGGTACAAGCAATACAAGCTGGATGAGGCTGTCCCGCCAGCCAAAGATGAACACCAGCGGCGTGAACAGCATCGCCAGGTCGACGGCCTGCAATCCATAGGCCAGCGCCTGGAATGACAGCGGCACCGTCATTCGCCCCTGCTCGACGCGGACGCCCATCGCCACGGCGAGCGTATTCGCGTCGCTCCGATAATCATTCTCTACATCCTTCAGACTCCCGGCGATGAACTGCATGAACAGGACCTGCAGGGTGCCCAGGCCGACGACCAGCCACGCCAGCTGTGACAAGGGCCAGCCCACGCTGGCCGCCCCGTACACGATGAGCAGCAGCACGCCCGCACCGACGAACACGTCCATCGCCGGGTAGCGCTTGCTTATCAGGTCATAGATGGTGATGGAGAGCGCCGACAATGCCAGGAACACGATGGGAAACCAGGTGTACCAGTGCCAGGCCAGGACGACGGCGATGACGAACGATGCAACCATGGAGAGCAACGCGAACGTCCAGGCCTCGCGCAGCGAGACCGTCCCGGATACCAGCGGCCGATCCGATATCTCCGCCGCACCTTTATCTATGCGAAGATCGATGATGTCGTTGAGCACGAAGCCGTAAACGTGGCCGAAGAACCCGGCCGTGAAGAGCAACAGCAGGGGCAAAAGCTCGGCCTCCTTCATGGCCACGGCACCCATCACGGGAGCGATGGCCGTCAGCCCGGCGTTGAAGGAGCGGGAGAGCTTGAGGTATTCCCGGAGTTTGCCCATGCTCTGCCATGCCGTCGGGCTATAAATAT
>JBNGDQ010000138.1:0-4018 GCA_049975285.1 Thermoplasmatota archaeon | reverse complement strand
ATGCTACCTCGAGCGGCGCATCATCGAGCTCGTCCACCTCGCCGGCTGTCAGCAGCATCGCCCACAGACCCAGCATCGCGATGGCGACAATGATGGCATACACCGCAGTGATCTTTTGCAGGTTCATGCATCGAGATACCGGCCCGATATTTAACGTATCGTTCCTCCAGTTATTCCCGGGAGGCGGGAAAATACTCGGCGAGGTTTTTCCCGTCGATGTAGACCGCGCAGACCAGCGCGTCGTCCTCGATAGCGACGGCATGTTTGAGCGTGACCTGTTCGCCGAAGAGCAGCCCCATGAGCTGATTCTTCACTGCCTCATAGCCGGGCTCGCCGGCTGCCGGGGCATCGTAGCCCGTAGCGCGGACGAGTACGCCGTTTTCATCCTCCCATTCCCAGAATGGCTTTACCTCGAACGTGTTCCCATCGAGTATCTTGGTTACCTCAAAGTTTTCCTGCATTGTGCCTGGAAAAAGAACAGATATTTATAAACATACCCGTGGCCTGGATGTTACTCTCTGATGATCAGCCAGCCGTCCTCGCCGGCCTTTTTGAAGGGAACAAGCACGTATCGTCCTTTGAGTTTTTCCCCGTGGAGCTCGAATTTGATCTCGTCGTCTGCCCGCTTCAGGAGCTCGTAGTCACCCTCATCCCAGATGGAGACATCACCGGCGCCATACGCTCCCTCGGGAATCGTGCCCTCGAAGCTCATGTACTCGATATCATGATCCGCGGTCTGGATGGCCAAACGCTTCTCCCCTTGTCTTTCAGGTATCTGTTTCGGGACAGCCCATGACTTGGCCACGTCGTCCATCTCCAGGCGGAGGTCGAAATGATGACTGCTGGCATCGTGCTCCTGCACCACGAAGCGCATGCCATGCTAACAGGGTGGATGTTAAAAAAGCTTCCACGTGCTGGAAAGATTTATACATATTGAGCTCCATGTCGAGGCTCAGCAAAACGGGGCATATGGCACCATGCATGGAGAGGCTGCGCTCTACCTGGCACCGCTTTTCATCGGCGGTCTGTTCGCACTGTCGCTGCTGGCCGCACTCTGGTCGCGGCGTCATACGCCCACGGCTGCGATATTCATGGCGTTCCTGGGGCTGGCGGCGCTGTGGTCGTTCGCCTATGCCTTCGAGCTCTGGGCGGGCACCTTTGACGGGAGCCTGTTCTGGAAGAAGGCAAAATACCTGGCTATCACGTTCATCCCCGTCGTCTGGCTGACGTTTACACTGCACTATACCGGCCGGGAGCCATGGGCGCAGTGCCGCTACCTGGCACTCTACTCTATCGTGCCGGTTATATCCATCGCGGGCATCTGGACGAATCCGCTCCATCACCTGTTCTATGTCTCCACCAGCAAAGCAGCGCTCGGACCGTTCACCAGCGTCGCGACGGTCGACGGCGTACTGTTCTGGCTGAACTCAGTCCACGCGTACCTGCTCATTGGCATCGGCATCGTCATCCTGCTGCATTCAGCGCTGTCCACACAGCGTATCTATGCCCGGCAGGCGTTCGTGCTCTCAGCCGGTATCCTGGCGCCGCTGGCCGCCAATGCCTGCTACATCCTCGGCATCTGCCAGTTCCCGTTCGAGTACGACCTGACGCCGCCGATGTTCGTCGTCAGCGGCATCGCCATCTGGTGGGGGATGTTCCGGCTTCGGTTTCTCGACATGATACCCATCGCCCGGGAGACCCTAATGGAGAACGTCGACGACGGCATCCTGGTCCTCGACCGGCAGAACAACATCGTGGACGTCAACCCCGTCGCCCAGGACATGATTGAACAGAAGCTCGTCCGGTCCCCGAGCGACCACGTCATCGGCACCCGTATCGAGGCGCTGTTTCCCCATCGACCGGACCTCCTGGAGCAGTACGGCGACACGCGGAGCGCCCGGGGGGAAGTCCAGCTGGGCATCGACGGAGAACAGCGATGGTACGACGTCACCATCTCCCCCCTCCACACCGCTACGGGACGATACGTCGGACGCGTCATCAGCCTCCGGGACATCACGGAGCGCAAACGAGCCGAGGAGCACATCTCGCACCTCAACGAGAGCCTCCGCCTCATCAACAAGATCATGCGGCACGACATCCTCAACCACGTCCAGATAGCCTACAGCGCCCTCGAACTCCAGCAAGAAGAGCCAGACAAGGAGCTGGCTGATACGGCACTCACCCATCTCAGTCAGGCCGTCGAGGTCATCGAACGGATGCGGGAACTCGAGCGACTGATAGCCGCCGGGGGACAGCTCACCCGGCACAGCATCCAGGAGGTAGCAGCGTCAGTACTTCAGGAACACGACCTCGATGCCACCCTCCAGGGTGACTGCACAGTCAGAGCGGACGAGGCCCTACACTCTATCTTCGAGAACCTGGTCAGCAACGCCGTCATCCACGGCGATGCAGATGCCATCACGGTATCCGTCGAACGGGCAGCGGATGCCTGCATCGTCCACGTCGCCGACAACGGCAGCGGCATACCGGACAAAGTCAAACAGCGAGCCTTCGAGGAACGCTACAGTCATGGAAGCGCCGCGGGCACCGGCCTCGGCCTCTACCTGGTCCGACAGACCATGCAGCGCTACGGCGGCTCCGTCACCATCGAAGATAATGAACCCCAGGGAGCCGTCATCACCCTCCGCTTTCCGCCGGTATCCGAGTGAACAGAACCTTTTTCTAGCCCGGCTGCTTCTATATACATGGAGATGGCTGGACTCTGCTCTATCTGCGGCCGCCCGGGAGCCATGTACACCTGTCACCTCTGCGGCCGGATGGTCTGCCCGCAGCATTACGATGCAGCGCACAGCATCTGCACCGCCTGCGCCCAGGGAAAACGGTAAGCAAAACAATATAAATAACAAACCATTAACGGGGTATGCGAAGTAAAAACGACGACAGCGACGTCATCAGACTGGGATTTGTCGTCTCAGAATTCCACTATGATATCACCATGATGATGATGGAACGCGCCCGCGAACATGCACATTTTTTGGGGGCCAACGTCGTCAAGGTCGTCCGGGTACCCGGCGTCTTCGACATGGGCCTCGCGGTCAAGCAGCTCCTGCAGAGCATGAACATCGACGGCGTCGTGGCCATCGGCGCAGTCATCGAGGGAGAGACAGAGCACGACGACATCGTCATGCAGCATGCCTCACGAAAAATCGCTGACCTGGCCATCGAATACGACAAACCCGTCGGGCTGGGGATCACCGGCCCCGGCATGAGCCGGATGCAGGCCGAAGAGCGCATCGAGCGAGCCAAGGCAGCGGTGGAAAGCGTCGTCAAGATGCACAAGGCACTCCACCATGAGGAAGCTGATTGACGACAGGACCGCCCTGGTAACAGGTGCATCCCGCGGCATCGGTCGAGCCATCGCCACCACGTTCGCCCGGGAGGGCGCCTTCATCGGCATCAACTACCGCAGCAGCGATGATGCCGCCAGCGAGACACTCCAGGCAGTCAGAGAGCACAGCGACGGCATGCTCCTCCAGGCAGACGTCTCCCAGGAGAGCGAGGTCATGGCCATGATAGAGAAGCTAAACGATGAACGAGGCGGCATCGACATCGTGGTCAACAACGCCGGCATCTACAAGCGTGCCACCGTCGACGAAAAGACAGCCGGGGACTGGCGCCAGGTTTTGAACGTCAACCTCACTGGATGCTTCCTCGTCACCAAGCATGCACTGCCATACATACCGGACGGCGGACGGCTGATTTTCATCTCCTCGCAGCGCGGGTTCAAGGGCTCACCGCACGGCGCCGACTATGCAGCCAGCAAGGCTGGCGTCCTCGGTTTAATGAGAAGCCTGGCTTTGGAGCTGGCTGAACGAGGCATCACCTCCAACGCGGTGGCACCGGGCACCATCGACACCGACATGATAGCCGGGCTGTCCGGCGAACGCCGGGAGAAGTACATCCGGCGCATCCCCATGAAGCGGCTCGGCGAACCACAAGAGATCGCAGATGCATGCCTCTACCTTGCCTCGGACATGGCCAGCTACGTCACCGGGGA
>JBNGDQ010000137.1:0-4031 GCA_049975285.1 Thermoplasmatota archaeon | reverse complement strand
TCGTTGAGCGTCTCCTCCACCATGACGTTGACGATGGTGTCACCGGTAGCCTTTACCTCGTAGCTGCTCAACGCCGCTGCATCTTCCTTAAGCTGGTCGTACAGCGTCTTTGCCTCCTCCTTGCCTAGGTCGGTGCGAGTGGCGATGCGGAGCACGGCGCCGCCGTAGGATCCATTCTTGTTGAGCACGGTGGCTGCCTGCTGACGGTTGCCCTCGTAGAGCATGTCGTAGAGGGCTTCCATATCCGCTGCAGTGGCATTTTCTTTCGGGGTATATGGCCCGGTGAAGCATTCTTGATATTGAGCAGTAAAGGCCGGGCTCGTCCCCTGCCTTGCATAGGCCTGCATGACCGTGGCGATGGAGGTAACCTCTGGGCCTCCATTGACCGACACGATGCCGACGTCATCGGCGACATTATTGACGGTAGCGTTGAGCTGAGAGAAAAACGATGGAGCCGTTATGTCTCCCTGTATGAGGATGTAGGCGCTGCTGGCCTCTCCCCCGGCGAACTCGAAATTATTTAGCAGATACGTGATATCCTGGGTTATATCCAGGTCATCGGGCAGGAAGGATTCCATGTCGAATTTTGTCTCCAGTTGTGAGGCTGCATAACCGGAGACGGCAGTGGCGATGACTGCAATGATGATAACGGCGATGGGCATTTTCTCCGCTGCAGATGCTCCAACCTCCACGATTTTATGGACGACATGTTTTGCCCGCTGGACGGTACCGTTTGTCGACTGCGTGGCGCGTTGCTTTTTCCGGAGCTGCTGCACCGCGGGCACGAACAGCGTCATGGTGATGAACGCCGACAGGATGCCGAACGCGCAGAGCATGCCGAACTCCTGCAGCACCTGGATAGGCGAGATGAGATTGGAGAGAAAGGCGATCATGGCGGTAAAGGTGGCAAGCAGGAGCGCCACACCGACTGTCTTGATGGTCATATGCACCCGCTCCGTCTTATCCTTGTCGTCTTCCTCCCGGTAGCGCATGGTG
This sequence comes from Thermoplasmatota archaeon, assembly GCA_049975285.1. GTDB lineage: Archaea > Thermoplasmatota > E2 > UBA202 > DSCA01 > CAZESS01. The sequence goes on along the minus strand of JBNGDQ010000137.1, from coordinate 3,035 downwards.
AGATGGATGCCGTAGTCGATGCCCAGCCCGATGAGCAGGATGGGAATCGCCGTGGTCATGGGGTTGAAGTCAAACTGCATGGCGACGCCGAAGCCATACATCCAGATGATGGCGAAAGCCAGCGCCAGGAGACTGATGCCGGCGTCGATAAAGCTTCGATACACGAGGAGGAGCACGATGATGACCATGAGCATGGCGATGGGCATCAGGATCTGCATGGACTCATTTGATGCCTCAAGTATTTCATCGTTGACCAGTTCGTTGCCGATGGTGGAGAAGGTCACGTGCTCCGGGTTTTGGCCCTGGACGATGTCGTCGATGGCCTGCTCGACAGCCAGCGTTGCATTGTCTGCATCGAGTGATACGAGCACGATGCATCCCTCGGCCGTGAGGTTCTTCGAGCTGAGGTTGAAGTCCCGGGTGAGCGTGCGAGCGATCTGTTGGAGCGCCATCTGTGCCTCCGGGAACAGGGAGAATTTCTGGAGCTCTTTGATGGACTGCTTGACCGTCATGGTGGATGAAAAATGCTCGAAGGAGAGATTGACCGTGTCGTTCTCTAGGTGAAGCGTGATGGTTTCGCCGAGCAGGGCTTTCCTGAGCTGGGTAATGTTGTAGGGATAGTAGAGCAATCGCTCGCTGTATATCCCCTGCAGCATGGCTTCCCCGGTGATGCGGACGGTGGCCAGCGTGGTGGGGAGGCTGATAACGTTCATCTCGGGATAGGCAGGCTCCTGCAGGCTCCTGCGGATGGTTTCATCGGCGAGCAGTGCTTCCTCGAGATGAAATACCTCTTCCATGGCGTCGTTGTTCAACAGGTCTCCTGACTGTGAGCGAACGAGTATCTGGATGGTGTAGTCTCCGCTGTAGTTTTTGTGTATCTCGTTCTGGGCGGTGACGACGGGCAGGTCAGGTTCAAAGGATTCCTCGTTGAACGACGATTCGATGCCGCCGGCGTATATGGAAAACGCCATTACTGCGGTGATAACGAGGACGATAGCGATGTTTGTTTTTGGATGGTGGGCTATCCAGTTTGTCACATTCATGTATACTCCTCCTTCAGTGATTGCAGCCGCCGGTACGCGGCAGCGAGACAGGCATGTATCTTGTCCCGGGCCATTCCCTTTCTCTGGAGATCCTCGCTCAGCGTTCGAATCTTGTAGATGAGGGGAAATGTCTCATGGCTTTCATCGAAACGATGTATCATGTGATGCAGGGCTTCATCCTCAAAAATTTCTGCCAGCTGCAGCGCGTACTGCCGAAGCTTTTGGTAGGCCTCCTCTTTGACCTTTTCTCCTTCTTCCAGCATCTGCTGTCCTTTTTCGGTGAGCTGGTACAGGGTGCGCCGGTCTTGTTTCTCTCCCGTGATGTCGCCGGATGCCTCCATGTCTTTCAGCAGCGGATACACGGAGCCGGTACTGGGCGTATACCCCAAACGCTCTTCACATTTTTTTATGATCTCGTAGCCCGTGGCTTTGCCGGCGGACAGGGTTTTAAGGATGAAGTATTTCAGGAAGGGAACACGCATATTTCGGTACCGACATAGCGATACCGATATATAAGTATTATCTCACTTGGCGACCATGGCTCGCATCCAGTCTGCCACGTTTTCCGCATGGTCTGCGATGTCGTCCACCCAGTCCGCCGTCTTCAGCAGATGATAGATGTCCATGGGCTTCAATTCATCCTCAAGCTTGTATATCTCTCTGGTCAGCTCGTATTTTTTCTGGTCGGCTTCCCATTCCTTCTGATGTATCTCGTGGATGAGCTCCTTCACCTTCTCCCGTTCCTTTCGTACGAAGCTGCTCTCGACCAAGTCCTTGAACTTTTCCACGGCTTTTTCCATCGCCTCAACGGTTTCCGCCACGAGGTGCACGTGTTGAATGAATGGCTCCTTCAGCTTGATGGGAATCGCCGTATGACGCATGTCTATAAGCTGGGCCAGATTCTCAGCATGATCCAAGATCGCGTCCTGTTCCCGTAGCTGCCATAAAAAGTATTTTTTGTCCACCGGCATTAGAATAGAGCTCGGCAGATGCGCCCGGATGTTACCCTTTATCAGGTCTGCCTCATGCTCCAGCTTTGCGACTTTCTTCGCTGTCTCATGGAAGTCCTCTGTATGACCGCGGTAGTATTCCACCAGCGATTCCTCCAGGATGGAGATGCAGTCCTTCACCTTGTCCATATGGTCCAGCAGCCCTTCAAGCGGCGATTTTCTTCGGTACACATCCGAAAGTGGAGCTCGTCCCTTAATGCCATTTTTCGCTGCCATCGTCACCACACAAAAATGAGAGCCCTATAAATCACTATCGACATAACGACGGTGGCGGGCAGCGTCACCGCCCACGAATACACGATCTTCTTGATCACCGTCAAATCAACTGCCTCCAGACCCCGAGCCAGCCCCACACCGATGACCGCACCCACCACCGTGTGCGACGTCGAAATAGGCAACCCGAGCTTCGATGCAGCCAGCACCGTCGTTGCCGTGCCAAAGTCAACGGAAAACCCGCGCGTATTTGTCAGGTCAGTGATACGGGAGCCCAGCGTCCGAATCACCTTGTACCCCCAGGTCATCACCCCCACGGCGATACCGATGCCGCCCAGCGCCAGCAGATAATACGAGAGCCCGTTGATGTCGATGCCCGTCTTCTCCAGCGCCGAATTCAGTACCACGTAGAGCGGAGCGATGGCGTTAGCCACGTCGTTTGCCCCATGGGAGAGAGCCACGTAGCACGACGTGACAATCTGCAGCCGGCGAAACAAAAACTCCACTGCATCATATCCCTCTCCATAGGTGAACCGTCGGATAACGACGGCTCCAGCCCCGGCAGCCACACAAAAAATCGCGGCTGACGCCGCAATAATCTGGTATAATTCCCCCCCAAAAAGAATAGTGCCCAGCTCCGTTTTAGTAAATAGCGAAAAAGCCACGATAAAAAACGTGAGGCCGACAAACAACGGTCCAAATTTTTCTGCTGCATCAACGGGCTCTCCAGCCGCGAAGACACAGTGAACGATGAGGCGAAACACGATAA
>JBNGDQ010000136.1:0-4047 GCA_049975285.1 Thermoplasmatota archaeon | reverse complement strand
GTCACCCTGTTCTTTTTCTCGCTGCATGGAGACCAGACAACGGACGTGGCGCCGCTGGATGAACCCGACAGCCTGGACGAGTACGTGTGCCCTGCAGACTACGACCCGGACGACAACGCCACGTTTCTCCTCGACGATGACCTGGCTGCGTCATTTGAAGACGTGCAGTCACACAACCTCGTCGCTATCTTTGAGACCTGCCACAGTGGCGGCATGCTCGACGGCACCAGCGACCTCCGTGCCTCAGGACGCGTGATACTGACGTCCTGCGCCACTGACGAGACCTCCTTCCCGGTTTATTTCAACGGCCGCTGGCTGTTCCCGTATTACCTGGTGCAGGGCCTCCAGGGACCAGCCGACATCAACCAGGATGGCAGGATAGCAGCCGAGGAGGCCTTCCAGTATGCAGAGCAACCCACCATCCTTCGCTCCACCATCGTTGGCTTCCTCTTGTTCCTGTTCACGCCTACGCCGCTGCTCGCCCAGCATCCCCAGATATATGATGCATGGCCCAGCGAGGCAAACAACACAGCCCGCCTGGATATCCTCCCCGTCGAGCCCGGCATGGCAAACGCTTAAACATGCTTTCCGCTTGATAGCTCATGGCACAGCTTGTCTGCAGCCAGTGTAAGGCCGTCTATCAGAGTGATGCTCCTACTTGTCCCCGGTGCAAGGCTCAGGGAGACCAGGTCTACGACTTTGACCAGAGCGACGAATATCTCCAGCGGGAGGCACAGCGCATCGTCGAGGAACGACGCCAGGCAGGACTTGACGGCCTCGTCGGCGACCTGGCAGCCGTCATCATCAACGTCGAGCCCGACCGGCTACGCCCCGCCGTGCAGGAACTCCTCGCCACTACAGGCCTCCATCACCGCCATGGATACGAAACCGACCGGTTCACCACACACATCCTCACAGCCCCTCAGGGTGCCGACTTCTTGCTGCGCTCCCGGAAACAGGACAATCCCTTCCAGCCGTACAATGACCATCCTAAAGCACGGCATCTGCCCAACACCCGGCTGGAGACCTTCATATTCGAGACGAAAGACCTGGACAGCTACCTCGAGATACAGCGGGAGCGAGGCCTCGCGTTCATGACCGACGAGCCAGTCGAGACAGAGCGCTACCGCTACCTGCAGACGCCACCGTCAGAATATACGGGCAACGCCCTCGGCTTCATTGAATGGAAACACGGACAGCCTGATTTTACTCGCCCTGCGGCCGAGGCCATCGACTGGCAGCCCGAGAAGCCCGACAGGGCATACCTGGACAACATCGGCAAGCTCGACCATACGGCAACCAGGGTCACCGCCGGGCAGCGCGATAAAGCCATCATAGAGTTCCTGGAGTACACCAACTATCACTTTGACTTCGCCATCTACGTCAAGACGTTCAACTCTATCACCACGGTAGCGAGGCTGAGCAGCGACGCCTACGCCATGGTGTTCACCTCCGGCATCGCGCCCTACAAAAACGACGAGGTCAGTGGGCCCACGGAGCGATTCATCCATAACTACGGCAAACGCGTCCACCATATGGCCTTCCACACGGAACACATCCAGGACACCTTCGCCGGGCTCAGAGAAGACGGAATGGAGTACCTCATCGAGCTCGTGGGCTCCCCCGACGAAGGCCTCCGGCAGACGTTCACCATGCCCTCCGACCACACGTTGCTGGTCAACGAGTACATCCACCGCTACGGCGACTTCGACGGCTTCTTCACCCGCAGCAACGTCACCAAGCTCACCGAGGCGACGACCCGGCAGTAGCATTTCAAAAACTACATATAGCGACGGGCGATAAACGCGTCAATGCAGATAAATCCGTGGAGCTCGGCGCAGTACCAGGACTACAATCGCCTCAGGGAGCAGTTCGGCATCCAGGAGATGACTCCAGAGATATGGCAGAAGCTGCCTGATGCTCCATACTTCTTCCGGCGGGGTATCGTCATCGGTCACCGCGACTTCCATCGCATCGCGGCCGCCATCGCCAACGATGACCCCTGGGCATTGATGACCGGCCTGATGCCCTCCGGGCGGATGCACCTGGGCCACAAGATGGTCCTCGACCAGATCCTCTACTACCAGCGCATCGGCGCCGACATCTACATCGCCGTGGCAGACATAGAAGCCTACGCCACCCGGGGCTACAGCATCGAGGAGGCAGAGACACTCGCGGTGGAGGAATACATCACCAACTACATCGCCCTTGGACTCGAGCCCTGCACCATCTACTTCCAGTCCCGGAACAGCGATGTCAAGGACCTCGGTTACCTCCTCGGCAAAAAAACTAACTTGTCAGAAGTCAACGCCATCTACGGCTTCGAAGGCGCCACCAACATGGCGCACGTGCTGTCTCCGCTCATCCAGGCCGGGGACATCCTGCACCCTGAACTAGTACAACACGGCGGCGCCCGACCCATCCTGGTGCCCGTCGGCGTCGACCAGGATCCCCACATCCGCTTCACGCGCGGGGTCGCCGCGGCGCATCGCCTGTACAACGTCACCCTGACCAAGGACGGCCAGGTCGGCGTGTTCGTCAAGCCGGACGATGATATCCCGCGACGGCTCGACATTGCAGAGCAGACCACATCGAATCTGGGTTTCACATCAGAGCGCAACGACGCCTACAAGGCCCTCTATCTCAATGATGCCACGGAGGCAGACATCGATACCATCGACCTGGCGCTGGCGGAGCAGGAGCAACAACAGGGCAGCTACGGCTTTATTGCCCCTGCCTCGACCTATCATCGCTTCATGACGGGTATCACCGGCGGCAAGATGTCCAGCAGCAAGCCTGAATCAGCCATCTTTCTCACCGACACGGCCGATGAGGCACGGAAAAAGATCATGTCCGCGAAGACCGGTGGTGCTGTCTCGCTGGAGGAACACAAGAAACACGGCGGCACCCCTGAGCAGTGTGTCCTCTACGAGCTCTTCCTCTACCACCTCATGGAGAGCGACCAGGAGCTCGAGCAGTTGTACCGGGACTGCCGGGCCGGTGACCAGCTCTGCGGAGCCTGCAAACAGCGAGCCGCTGACCTCATGACGTCATTTCTGTCAGACTTACAAGAAAAACGAGCCACGGCCCGCGATAAAATAACGGAGTACGTATCGCTATAACGACTGGATATCCTGCTTCTGCATCTCGATGTCCAGCACCCGGTTTTTACAGCTATAACAGAGGCTGTCCTGCTGCACGGGATACGGCAGCGTGATGGCCTTATACAGGGTCTGCTCTATGGTATCGATGGCTATCTCCAGCGTCTGCCGCTCAGCGTATACGTCGATATCCTCCGCCTCTGCAGCGAAGGGAAGCGCCAGGGTGACGGCGATGCTGTCTATCCCCTCTATCACGTCTGCCTGGATGTCTCCCTCGTCGTCAGTGTCATGGCTGAACTCGTCTATCTGCGGCTCGCCGTCGGGGCCCATTCTGACCGCAAATCCCTTCACGAACGTCTTGCCGGATTTCCATTCCTCCAGCGATGATTTGAACGCGTCTTCCACCAGTCGCTCCATCTCGTGCAGGATGCGCTGGAACTCTTCGTCGTTGAAGGGATTGTTTCGATCTTCGTCCTCTTCATCCATCATGTTTCCCTGCAATAATTTAACCAAATGCTTGTATTAAAACATTATCCTTTATTTCAGACAACGCAATATAAAAAAGGAAAGGAAAAAGGGGAAGAGCGGGTGTTTACCGGCGTCGTCGCCACAGGATGAGTGCCGCGCCCAGGAGACCGATTATCAGGGCTGCGAAGCCAAATCCTGGGGTGCTCGGGCCTTCCTCAACCTTCACGTCCCGGCTGCCGTCTGCGTATGAGCCCATGCTGGCGGTGAGAGTGAACTCGCCGTCATCCTCGGGTTCCCACAGCAGTTCACCGTTCTCGTCGGTGGTGCCGGCGGTTGCGCCGTCCAGTTTGATGGTTGCGCCTTCGATTGCCTTGCCGCCTGCGGTTGTTACCTGGATGGTGTACTCTTTACCCTTCTCCAGGCTGGGCATGCCGTAGAAGTAGCAGCAGCCGTCGTAGATGTGGATCTGCAGTCTGCC
>JBNGDQ010000135.1:0-4081 GCA_049975285.1 Thermoplasmatota archaeon | reverse complement strand
ACGATGGCGGCCACGGCAACAATACCTCCGGCACGGGCACGGATCTGCCAGTCAATACCTCGATAGCGTTCTGGGTGGAGCACAACAACTGCAGCCAGCCACCGGAGCGGTGGACGAGCAAGAGCGGCAACATCACACGGGAACGCTACACCGATGGAGACCACGGCAGCACGGTAACGCTGTACACCATCATCAATGGCGGGCACGGATGGCCTGGCTCATCCATGGGTGACCGGCCGACGGATGAGATATCCGCCACGGATATCATGTGGACGTTTTTCCAGGCGCATCCCAAGCAGTAAACGCCTACGGCTCAACAATGACTGCATCCGGGGCATACCGCCTGACGGCCTCGATGCCTTTCAGACAGTTCTGCTTCGTGGTGTAGCCCTCACCGACGGCAACGATCTCGTTGTTGGGCGCCACCAGGCGAAAGCGCCATTCATCTGCTACGTCGGTGAATATTTCAAAGCGGGCAGCTGCCATGCAATAAAAAAGGCCATGTGGGTCTTAATAGTTTCCGGGCCGCCGGGAGCGAATGCTTAAGTAGACAGCGGTACATGATACGACGCTGGAAAACTATGACGACGAGTCTGCTACACTTCGAGGATGCATCGCCCTGCACCATCATCGAGCGGGTCAACCGTTTCGTCGTCGCAGTGAACGTGGACGGTCAGCGTCGACGGGCCTGGATCAATAACACCGGGCACCTGGAGGCATTCATGCAACCCGGCACCCCGGGCTACTATCTGCCGAAGGAAGGCGGGAAAACCGACGTTCGCCTGTTTGCCGTGGCGGACGGCGACGAGGCAGCTCTGATAGATACCCGTTTTCAGATGGATGCCTTTGAACGGGCTGCGCAGCAGCATCGGCTCCCCTGGCTTGACGGCTGTACTATCAAGCAGCGGGATGCGCCGCTGGGTACCTCCCGCATCGACTACCTGCTGACCCATGAAGAGCAGCACTGCTATCTCGAGGTGAAGAGCGCTGTCCTCCGGTCGGGCCGAATGGCGATGTATCCTGATTGTCCGTCGACGCGCGGTCAGCGGCACGTGGCTGAGCTCATCGGACATGTAGCACAGGGTGGCCGGGCGATGGTGCTCTTTGTTGCCGCGCTGCCAGGGGTGTCGGCCTTTACGCCAAATCAGGATGCAGATGAAAAGCTGGCCGGGCTAATCAGCCAAGCGGCGCGGAGAGGCGTGGATGTGCGGGCTATCGGGCTCTGCTATCTACCGGAGGCGGGCGATGTCGTACTGTGGGATGATGACCTGCCAGTGCTGCTTCCATCTGACTGAAATCTGATAAGTGGGTTGAGGAAAGGAGGGGAACAAGGGCAAGGAGGAAAACAGAAAAGAAATAGGTGGTTTGAACCCTTATTCCCCCTGATGTTTTATAATTTATTAATACTATACAAAGGCAGATATATAACAATTGTGGTGCCTCCTCTGGCCCAGTCATTATATATCAATGTGATAGCGGACAAGGTTTATTAACGCGACAGCGATGCCAGCATACATGGACGACCGGTTCCGGCGTATCCTGGAAAAACAGGGTTACGCCACGGTAGGCCGGCATACGGCGGTCAAGCACTGCCACTGGCTCCGCAAGTCTCTGCTGCACGGTGAGGTCTGCTACAAACAGACGTTTTACGGCATCGAGAGCCATCGTTGCATGCAGATGACCCCTGCTGCGGCACACTGCACCCAGAAATGCCTGTTCTGCTGGCGCTACCAGGGATTCACCGAGACGGCCATCCCGGAGCAGGAGGCCGATGACCCGGAATACGTGTTCGAGGAATGCCTCAAGGCCCATCAGCAGCTGGTCTCCGGCTTCCGGGGAGACGAACGCTGCCCTGACGATGCATGGCAGGAGGCGCGACAGCCGAAACACGTAGCCTGCTCATTGATGGGAGAGCCCACGCTCTACCCGTATCTGAGTGAGTTTTTCGAGATATGCCATCGACACGGCATGAGTACCTTCCTGGTCACCAATGGCACAAAGCCGGAGGCACTGGCAAGTATGGATACGTTGCCCTCGCAGCTCTACGTGTCGGTGTGTGCCCCCAATGAGGAGCTCTACCGGAAGGTATGCTGTCCCCTCATCCCGGATGGATGGCACCGGCTGATGGAGACACTGGAGCTGCTCCCCTCGCTCGATACGAGGACGGTCATCCGCCACACCCTGATGGACGGCTGGAATCTCGGTCACGAACGACAATACGCCGAGCTTGACAATCTGGCGGAGGCATGGTTCATCGAACCCAAGGGTTACGTCCATGTCGGAGAGGCGCGCACCCGTATGACGATGGACAACATGCCCTCCCACGAGCAGATACAGGCGTTCGCTGAGCGATTGGCTCAACACGCAGGCTACGATGTCCTGGCGGAGCGGGAGGTGTCGCGCGTCGTACTGCTGGGACGCGGAAAGGAGCGGACACTATGAATGACCTGGTGTCATTGGTGGCGCTGCTCATCTCGTTCTCTGTCATCATCGTGCTCGTCGCCCGGAGGAAGAACTTTGGGCTCTCCATGGTGCTCGGCGCGCTGCTGCTGGGTCTGCTCGCCAAGCCAACAGAGATACCGAGTATACTCTATGAAACAGTTACTGACTGGCAGGTGCTCACCCTGGTGGCCATCGTCATCTTCATCAAGATATTCGCCACTGTGCTGCAGGACACCGGCCAGATCCCGCTGGTCATCGATCACCTCAGGCGAGCCATCCCGCAGCGGGGCATGCTGGCTGCCATCCCCTTCATCTTCGGGTTGCTGCCCATTCCCGGCGGGGCGCTCCTCTCGGCGCCCATGGTGGACGACCAGGGAAAAAAGCTCCAGGTAGATGAGGAGGGACGAACCTTCATCAACCTGTGGTTCCGGCATATCGGGTTCCTCGTGTTTCCGCTGTCCACGGCTCTCGTGGTCATGTCACAGGTATCAGAAGTCAGCATCAATCGCCTCATCATCGTCCAGGCCCCTATCTTTCTCGTCGCCGTGGTCATCGGCGCGCTCTACATCCTCCGGCTGTCTCAGAAAAAGCCAGCGGAGCCAGCCGAAGACCGACATCTCTCCGGAATCATCGCTGAGACCGGTGTCAATTTCCTGCCGCTCATCGTCACCGTCATCATGGCGTTTACGCTGGCTGAAATCGTTCACCTCAACGTGGCGCTGCTCGTGGCGCTGCCCACCGGGATTCTGCTGTCGCTGCTGCTCTACACTGGCAACGGTCGGGGAGCCATGCTCAAAAAGGGCTTTTCTCCATTGCTGGGACTCGCCATCTTCGGTATCATGCTGTATCGGGATATGGCCTTCGCGTCAGGGGTCACCGACGTCGTGGCCGGGTATCTGGAGGGGAGCGCCGCATCGGCGCTGGTGGTCATTCCGGTATTGTCGTTTACCATCGGGTTTTTGACCGCCCACAATATGGCGGCTATCCCGCTCGTATATTCCATGGTGGCGTCGATGATAGGCGGGGACATCGGGCTCATCAGTCTGCTCTACGTATCCTCCTTCATGGGATATCTGATTTCACCGCTGCATCTCTGCGTGGTGGTCAGCTACGAGTACTTCAAGCCGCGCTTCGTGAAACTCTACCGGCTCATGTTGCCACCAGCGGTGGTGGTCACCGTCATCGCGGTCGTGCTGCTGTCGCTCTAGTAGCCGCCGATCTTGAGGGAGGGATCACCGAGAAGGACCCACTGCTGGACGATCTTGCAGTCAATGCGGTCTTCCATGGGAGGCCAGGTATTCATGTAATAGGCCTGATCCTGCGCATGAGTCATGCCCAGCATGTCCAGGCCTTCACTGTACGCCTGGAAGAACTTGAGCTCCATGTAGCGACCCCGCTTCTCCAAGGTTTCCGCACCCGGCTGACCGTAGCCGTAGCCGGTATTGGCAATGGTGGCGATGGCACCCCCGTCGAACTTGCGGACCAGCCACCAGCCCCAGCTCTCCGGCGACCATTCCGAGTGATAGTATACCTCCTGTATATGGCGGAATTTGAGCAGGTTAAGTAGGCTGACATTGAACTGACTGTTATGGCACCCGCCCACGATGGTGACCGGATACATGCCCGCGTTGGACAGGCT
>JBNGDQ010000134.1:0-4140 GCA_049975285.1 Thermoplasmatota archaeon | reverse complement strand
TATCCATTCTTCCCAACTCACTTGTCTGAATTGGGCGTCCATTAAATAGCTTGGGAAACAAGTATTTTAAAAAATAAACTATATATAATATTTTAAGGCGTTCTGTCCCGGTGATAGCCGCCAGGGCTTATCCCTTCCGTATCTCTGCCATCCGTTGCGTGATCTCTTCGCGGAGCTGCCCGGCAATGTCGCGGCCGGTGAAGGCGTCCGCTCGAGCCGCGATGGCGATCTTCCCGGCGAGGCTCCGCGCGATCTTCCCCCGCTTTTTTTTCGGAGCGGTGTTTATCCATTCATGCTGGAAGATGATGCCATGCTTGGGGGGCGGTGTCCCCTTGCGGAGATGCTGGAACAGGGCTTTTTCGGCTCCGAGCACCTGGATGGTCCCGGCGGGCATCTCTGCCAGGCGGCGGAGGCCACCGGCGGCGGCGATGAGGCGAGCCGCAATAGGCTCTCCGACGAGCGCGCTGACGTTGGGGGCCATCTGCTGCATGGCCTGGCTGACGTATGCCTCCAGGGTCTCCCGGGTCTGATGCATGTCGGCTGCCACCCGGGCCAGCTGGATGAGGGATGCCTCCTCGTGCTGGTCGAGCGGGTCGCTGCCCGGGATATGCCAGTCTTCGATGATATGCCGGGGGAGGTCGTCGCTGTCCGGCACGTCGACAAAATAGCTGGCCCATTCCTCGAGGTGCTCCATGAGGATGTTGCGGGTCTTGAGGAGGTCGTCGAGCGCGTGGACCGCTGCGGCGATGCGGGTGCTCCGCTGGCCGCGCTCCTGCTGCATCTGTTGCTCGGTGAGCATGATGGAGGCCCGGTGGAGCAGGTCGGGGGTGAAACCGTAGTCTTCCGGGGTGACCTCCACGTCGGGAATGTGTTCATCGATGGAGAACAGGGAGGCCAGACGGTGCTCTCCCGCGATGGCGTCGTGCTGCTGCAGGGCGCGTTCCTCGTCGAGTATCTCCCCGTTTTGTATCCGGTGGAGGCGGTCGGCGATGGCCTCGACGTCCTGGGGAAACAGGGTCGCGTCGATGACGCCTTCATCGTTATAAAGAAACGTTCCATACCAGGTGGTCTTCACATATTTCGGCATTGTTTTAAATACAGCACTGCATTTAAAAACTATGTGTCTGGACACCTCGGTCGGCTCACTACACTTGGAGAATCCATTGATACTCGCCTCGGGCATCGCGGATATGACCGCGGGGAGCATGGAGCGCTGCCGCGCCGCCGGGGCCGTGGTGACCAAGTCCGTCGGCCGGGAGGAACGCTCCGGGTATGGGAATCCCAGCGTGGTGGAGCTCGAGCATGGCATCCTCAACGCGATGGGGCTGCCGAACCCCGGCGTGGATGACTACGTAACGGAGCTGCGGGATGTCGAAGTGGACGTCGTCATTGGCAGCATCTTTGGGCAGAGCAGGGAGGAGTTCATAGCGGTGGCGGAGAAGCTGGCATCTCACGTGGCGGCGCTGGAGCTCAACATGAGCTGTCCCCATGCCGGCGCGTATGGCGCCGGGGTGCCCACGGACCGCATCGCTGGCCTGGTCGAGGGGGTGAAGGAGGCCGTCGCGGTGCCCGTCTGGGTGAAGCTCGGCGTGGAGAACATCCTGGAGCGGGCGGATGCAGCGGTGCAGGGTGGCGCGGATGCCGTCGTGGCCATCAACACGTTGAAGGCGATGGCTATCGATGTCGACGTGGCGAGGCCCATTCTGGCGAATAAGACTGGAGGGTTGTCCGGCCCGGCGATTCGACCGGTCGGCATCCGCTGTATCTATGAGCTGGCCGGGAGGCTTGACGTCCCGCTCGTGGGCGTGGGCGGTGTCACGACGGCCCGGGATGTCGTCGAGTACTTGATGGCTGGCGCCGTGGCGGTGCAGATTGGCAGCGGGCTACACTATGGAGGCATGACGCTTTTTGCGGACATCTGTACCAATCTGCGGACCTGGCTGGAGATGCATGGCTATGCCCATGTGCGAGACGTGATCGGTCTGGCTCATACTGATTAATATGGAGCTGCTGGTGTCGCTATAGCTCGCCGGTGATTTTTTCGGTGATCGTCATCCAGACGTCGCCGAACACGTCTTCCTGCATCATCCGGTTGAGGAACCGTCGGGGTGGCACGCAGGCCTCCGGGGCTTGAACGCCGGGTGACGTGATGTCGCCGCTGGCGAGCATCATGGCTCCCAGGGCTGCCGGGGTTGCCGTGCCCTCCCGCATGTGGGAGGTGCCGGAGAAACGGTAGGTCTGCGGTTCTCCCTTATAGGTGCCGGAGACTTCGACCATGACGGCACCCCCGGAGGGAATATCCTTGCTCTGCTGGAGCATGGCGCCGCCGAGAGAGGAGACGTAGGCGGCCATGAAGTCCAGGGGGGCTATCTCATGGCCCTGCACGTGTATCGGTGTATCGGAGGTCAGACCTAGGGCTTCCGCCTGGAGGAGCGCGTCCCGGAAGGCAGCCGGGAAAAACGTGCCCTTGCAGCAGGCGTTCTGGATGTCTGGGATATAGCGGGGCAGGGTCACGGTCTCCGGGTGCCCGAAGTAGTAGACGGGAGCCTGCCCGAAGGGCTCGGGGAAGGTGACGTATTGTTGACCGTCGACGAGGCCGCGGGCCATGCTGCGCTGTCCATTCCGGTAGACGGGGACGGGGCCCAGCCAGCAGTGGAGCATATGATACGGGATGGCCGCACCTGCTTGTTCGCCGATGCCGCGGGTGACGTAGACGCCGACGTCAGTGACGCTGTCCAGCTCGTTGGCGGCGTAGGCCGCGATGACGTTGGTGAGACCGGGGCTGGCGCCGAGGCCGACGATGCAGGTGACATCGGCATCTTCGGCTTGCTGATGTAGGTCATTGATGACCGTCTCGGTGGTATCGTAGTCGTCGCAGACGTCCACGTAGTCGACGTCGGCATCGATGGCTGTCTTGAGGATTTTCGGGGCGAACTTGTAGAAGGGGCCCACACAGTTGACGACGACGTCTGCATCCTGCAGGCTGGCCCTGAGGCTCTGCTCGTCGGTGACGTCGAGATGCTGCCATTCAATGGTATCCGCCGCGTTGCTGATTTCTTGTGCACGCTGGTCGTTGACGTCGGCTATCCGGATGCTGGAGAAGGTATCGGCGCGGGACAGACATTGGACGGCGTAGCTGCCTATGACGCCGGCGCCGCCTAAAACAACTGCTTTCATGGTGACACTGATATAGCGCGTGGCCATAAACATTTTGCCCCTGCCTGCCATGGGGACAGAGAGGGGAAGGTTATTATTGGGAATACTATTATGGATGGAAGAGGCAACTATGGCTGAAGCTCCCGCTCGGTCTACTGGCAACGGCTGGACGCTGGATCCATTCGAGGTGACGTTTACGCCGCTGGCGGGCTCCACGTTCACGAATCTCCTGCGGCTGCTCGTCCAGAATCGCTTCCGGGTGGATGCAGTCGGGATGCCGCGAGTGCTCTACTCGCTGCTCATGAGTTTTCTGCTGGGGCCGTTGAATCTGCTGGAGAAGCTCCGCTATGATGACGCGATACGCGGCATGCGCCTGGAGGAGCCACCGGTGTTCATCGTGGGGCACTGGCGGAGCGGCACCACGTTTCTGCATAATATTCTCTCCCAGGACAGCCAGTTTGCCTTTCCGACGACGTTTCAGACGGTCACCCCGGGGTTGTTCCTGCGCTTCGAGAAACTGGTGAAGCCCATCGTGGCGGCCTCGCTCCCGGAGAAACGGCCGGAGGACAACGTGGACCTGGGCCCGGATCTGCCGCAGGAGGAGGAGTACGCCATGGGGAACCTGTCCCCGTATGCCTTCTACAATGGCTGGTGTTTCCCCCGGAACATGTCCTTCTATCACCGCTATGTCTGCATGGATGACGTCCCGCCGGGGCAGGTGACTGAATGGAAGCAGATGTATCACTATTTCCTGCAGAAAGTGGCGCTGGCCGGCGGGGGGCGACGGCTGGTGGTGAAGAATCCCGCGAATACCGCCCGGGTGAAGCTCCTGCTGGAGATGTATCCGGAGGCGAAGTTCGTGCACATCTACCGGAATCCCTATCATGTCTATCTCTCCATGAAGCGGAACATTGAGACCGAGATGACGCTGTATTGTGTCCAGTCGCCGCCGGACTGGTCGACGGTGGAACGGCAGATGATCGC
>JBNGDQ010000133.1:0-4152 GCA_049975285.1 Thermoplasmatota archaeon | reverse complement strand
ACTGTATTGTGTATTGAGTATAGAGAAATATGGTGCGCTATAGTGTTGTTATTATAGCAAAAAGTAAGCATTTTAGCAGGAAGCCGAGCTTCATGTACAGATAGAACTGCCGCAAAAGAGGCAAAAGCCAAACGAAGCATATAAAATATTTATAAATATATATTAAATATAGCACTAAATATGTTATGGCGACAAGATATATATGGGATTACCTTTTACGGGTGATGGTGACTCACTCATGTGGGAAAAAACCCGAAATAAAATAGGAAAAGTAGCGATAGCGATTGTGGCACTGACCATGATAACCACGGCGTTCGCCGGCTGTCTGGACGGAGACGATGTAGAAACCGTCAAGACAAACGGCTCATCTACGGTCTTCCCCATCGCTGACCGCTGTGCAGAAATCTTCAACGAAGAACACGACGACATCGAGGTACAGGTTGGTGCCCCGCCCGTTGGATCCGGCGGCGGCATCGACATGCTTGGACAGGGACGGATACACATCGGCTGTGCTTCCAGAGAGATAAAGCAGAGCGAGATAGATGAATACCCGGATGTCGACTTCACCGACAACGCAGTAGCAGCCGACGGCGTCGCCATCGTCGTCAGCAAGGACATCTACGATGCAGGCGTCACCGGGCTGACCTCCGCGCAGGTGAAACAGATCTACGATCGCACGATAACAAACTGGCAGGACGTCGGCGGCCCGAGCCAGGCCATCGCGGTCTACGAGCGAGAGGAAGGCTCCGGCACCCGTGATACCTTCATGGAAGCCGTCTATGGAGACGACGGCGCCACCACCAACGCCACCGCCGCCTACACGAGCAACGCAGAGGTACAGTCCGCAGTCGGCGAGGCAGACAACGGCATCGGCTACGTCGGTCTCGGCTACGTTGACGACACCACTACTCCGGCCGTCACCCTTGACGGCGTCTATCCGACGGAAAATACCATCAAGGACGAGAGCTATCCCATCAACCGACGACTGCACATGTACACCGACGGCACGCCGACCGGTGCGGTCAAAGAATTCATCGAGTTCGTGAAGAGCTCCGAGGGACAGGCCATCGTCGCAGAAGAAGGATTCATACCCCTGTAAACCAACGGGACCATGAAGCCAAAGCTGTCCAAAGAGAATGTCATAAAGTACATACTCTTAGCGGCAGCATCTTTTTCCGTTTTTATTATTTTCCTCATCTTCATTTATCTATTCCAGCGGAGCATCCCCGCCTTCGAGGAGCTCGGCTGGAGCATCCTCAGCCGTGAATACTCACCCGCCTCGGGAAGATACGGGCTCGGCGGCGCCATCGCCGGGTCGTTGCTGGTCACAGCCGGCGCGCTAATCATCTCCTACCCATTAGGCATCGGCGGCGGCATCTTCCTTTCAGAGATAGCACCAGTCTGGGTGCGGCGCATGCTCAAACCTATCATCGAGGTGCTGGCGGGCATCCCCTCCGTCATCTACGGCTTCCTTGGAGCCGTGCTGCTGGTACCATTCGCGTATAACGCGTTCGACATGCTCCAGGGACAGTCCTATTTCGCGGGCGGCATCATCCTCGGCGTGATGACCCTTCCCATCATCATCTCAATCAGCGACGATTCACTCAAAGCGGTGCCGCGGGACATCAAGGACGCGTCGCTGGCGCTGGGCGCAACCCGCTGGATAACCACCAAAAAGATCACGTTTCCCGCTGCATCATCCGGCATCTTTGCCGCCGCAACATTGGGCGTCGGGAAAGCCATCGGCGAGACCATGGCCGTGCTGATGATTATTAGCGCAACCACCAACGCGCCGCTGCCCTGGTTTGACTTCTTTCAGGCCGGGCCGACGCTGACGGCACTCATCGCCGGGCATATGGGCGAGTCAGCGCCCGGTATCGCCCGGAGTACCCTGTTCGCCGCCGGGGTGTTCCTGTTCCTCATCGTGGGCACACTGGGCATCATCACCGACGTCATGCAGCAACGAGTCATAAAGAAATTCAAGGGACGATAACCATGAAGGACGGAATACTGGCGGAAGCATGGCAGAAGCTGCTCAGGCGCATTCACATGGTGCAACCATCGCAGCTCCCCTCACTGGCCGCGCTGCTCGTATCAGTTGCGGCTGCGGCAGTTGGCTTCACCGCACTGGCCCGAACCATCCAGCTGGACCGGATGATAGCGGCTGGCTTTTTCCTCGTCATGGGCGTCCTCTTCGTCGTCGAGGAGGTCCGCATCTTTCTCATCAACAAGCGGAAGAGCGCGCGGCTGCTGCTGTTCGCCATCACGATGCTGGTGCTCGCGTACCTGGCGACAATGCTCCCGGAGGTCATCGATCTCAGGCATCTGGGATTCACCGCGGGGCTCACCCGGTTCATCGTGGTCAGCATTGGGCTCATCCTGTTCGGCATCATCGGGGGCGCGCTGGCCCTCGGTGCATATTACAATTTCCGGCCTATCGGCACGCAGCAGGGCGCATACCTCGTGTTGCTCTTCTGTCTCTTCCTGGTCCTCTATCCGCTGGCTATCATCATCGGAGAGGTCATCGTGAATGGCGCTCCCGGCCTGTCCTGGGAATTCATGACGCAGGACATCCGGGACCTGGGGACCAAGGGCGGCGCGCTCTCCGGCATCGTGGGGACGCTGCTCCTCATCGCGCTTATCTTTCTCATCGCAGTGCCATTGGGCATCT
This sequence comes from Thermoplasmatota archaeon, assembly GCA_049975285.1. Taxonomy (GTDB): domain Archaea; phylum Thermoplasmatota; class E2; order UBA202; family DSCA01; genus CAZESS01. The sequence goes on along the minus strand of JBNGDQ010000133.1, from coordinate 1,481 downwards.
GCGCCGCCATCTATCTGCAGGAGTATGCCGGAAAGCACTTCATCACCCGGATTATCAATACCGCGGTGACCATTCTCCGCGGCGTGCCATCAATCGTGTTTGGATTGTTCGCCTTCGCGTTCTTCGAGCCGGTTTTCGGTGCTTCCTTTCTCACCGGCGGGCTCATCCTAAGTGTTTACGCCCTGCCGATGATTATCCGTGCCTCGGTGGAAGCGTTGAAGGGTATCCCTGATACCCTGCGGGAGGGAAGCCTCGCTCTGGGCGCCTCCAAATGGCAGACCATCCGCCGGGTGGTCCTGCCTCCGTCGCTACCCGGCATCATCACTGGGGTGGTGCTCGGTGTCGGCGAAGCGGCAGGGGAGACCGCCCCGATTATGTTCTTCGCGACGCTCCGTCTCTCCCGGATGCCGCCCAACCCCCTGGGGGACTCGATTACGTCGCTACAGACGCACCTGTATACGCTCTTCGGGATGCGGGGGCTCGGCGGCGCCGCGGACAAGGCAGCCCGGATGCAGAACGCCTGGTCGATCGCCCTCGTCCTGCTTATCATCATCCTCACTATGAATATCGTCGCGCTCTTCATCAGAGAAAAATATAGACAGGAGTTTTAACATGGATCGAAAAGTAGCAACCGAGAACCTCAGTCTGTGGTATGGTAAAAAACAGGCGCTGGAGGACATCACCATGGAGGTACCGCAGAATCAGGTGACCGCGTTGATTGGCCCGTCAGGCTGCGGCAAGTCGACGCTGCTCCGGTGTTTCAACCGCATGAACGACGTCATTCCCAAGTGCCGCATCGAGGGCAGCGTGTATTTCGACGGTGATAACATCTACGACCAGGGTGTCGACCCGGTGGAGATACGGAAACGCGTGGGCATGGTATTCCAGAAGCCTAATCCCTTCCCGAAGTCCATCTATGAAAACATTGCCTACGGGCCCAAAATTCACGGCATCAAGAAAAAAGGCACGCTGGATGACATCGTGGAGCAGAGCCTCAAAGACGCCGCATTATGGGGAGAAGTCAACGATCGACTGGAGGACAGTGCCATGGGCCTCTCCGGCGGCCAGCAGCAACGCCTCTGCATCGCCCGGGCCCTGGCCATCGAACCCGAGGTCATCCTGATGGATGAACCCTGCTCCGCGCTCGACCCCATCGCAACGGCGAAGATAGAAGACTTAATAAACGTGCTCAAGCTGGATTACACCGTAATCATCGTCACGCACAACATGCAGCAGGCAGCCCGGGTGAGCGACTACACGGGCTTCATGTACCTGGGCAAGCTCATCGAGTTCGGTGACACGGATCAGATATTCGAGAATCCCCGGGAAGCGCTCACCGAGGAATACATAACAGGACGATTTGGATAGGTGAAAAAAAATGGTAGAAAAATTTCATGATGAACTGGCAGAACTGAAGGAACGAGTACTCGAGATGGGGCACCTGGCAGAGCAAATGCTCCACGACGGCGTCGTCTCCCTGA
>JBNGDQ010000132.1:3156-4198 GCA_049975285.1 Thermoplasmatota archaeon | reverse complement strand
GGTATAGAGATGAGCCCGACATTGTTATGGGAGGGGGGTGATCCAGAAGGAGAAACAGTCCTTTATACTGTCTATCTTGGCTCAGACGGGGTGCTGGAGCGCATCGCGGACAATATAACGACCACCACGGTCACAGTACAAAAGCTGCAGCCATACACCCGGTATTCCTGGTACGTGGTAGCCACCGACGTGGGCGGCATGCAGACGCAGGGTGACACATGGCAGTTTACCACCATGGATGTCGTGGCCCCCATGGTTTCTATAGAAGCGCCAGAGCACCAGCGGCTCTATGTGCGGAACAAATCATATCTGTTTCCCCGTACTACGGTAATCGGTAAAATAACTGTCGAGGTAACCGCTGAGGATGCCGACTCAGGCGTGGAGCGCGTTGACTTCTATGTCGACGGCGAGCTCATGGCCACAGACACGGAAGCGCCCTACCAGTGGTGGTGGAACGAGGACACTATTCTTGATACACATGAGATTCGAGTCGTTGCCGTAGACCGGGATGGCAACGCCGCGGAGAGTTCCCTGTCCGTGCTGGTACTTAACCTATTTTATTAAGGTGCTGAATCACGCTGACTCTTAGTTCAGGGGACGTTAATATCGTCGCTTCCAGAGCAGTACTACCAGAACCAGTGCCATGCTGCAGAGCAGCCAGCTGAAGCCAGGGAAGCCCTTGCTGTCTGAGGGAAGATGGATGCCATCTTGGTCGACGATTACTGTTATCTCGGTTCCGTTGAACAGGAAACTCGCGGTCTTCCCGTAGGCGGTCACAGTGACCTCGTTGAGATCCGGACTCATTGCTGTATCTATTGTAGTACTGCCGTTGACGGTGCGATCGTATTGTTCGTAGTGGTTGACAAGAACATTGACAGCTGTAGCGCGATTAGCCTTATTCCTGATGGTTATTTGTCCCACGGTCTCGTTCAGCTCACCAGCAAATCCATCTATTTTGACCACATGGAGGGCTTCGCTTTTCTGGTACTCATAGTCTTCCAGATACAGGTAAACATGATAGTAGCCGTTGCGGGTGTATTTG
>JBNGDQ010000132.1:1642-3146 GCA_049975285.1 Thermoplasmatota archaeon | reverse complement strand
AGATGCCGCTCCCGTCGGTCTATAGTTCCATCTCCCTGGAAATCCCATGCCACCATCTTAATGTAGCCGTCGGGGTCGTAGCTGCTGCTGGCATCATAGATCATGTACTGGCCCGTTTCAGTGGTTGTATGCTTCTGGACGGTAAAGGAGGCGACGGGCGGTTTATATTTTTTCACTACAATGATGGTATGGGTGATGCTGTCGCCGTCACCTTTAGGGGGCGCCGAGCTGGCGGTGGCAAGCAAGGTGACGTTGTAGTGGCCAGGCTCATTATATGTATGTCGCACGGTTGATGCGTTGGTGGAGACGTCGTATCTGCCGTCCCCATCGAAATCCCACCTGTATCCGTCGATGGGGTACATAGAGTTGGAGCGGCCGGCATCAAATATGATGGTCTGGCCGACGAGCACGTTGCCGTATATTATGGTGCCGTTCCAGTCTCTCATGTAAATCTGGCGCCCGCTGAGGTCTCGAATGAGAAAGCTGGCATCAACACGAGCCTGAGCGGGGGGGAGTGCTGTCAGCAAGATAAGGGCAAGTACGGTTCCTACGGCTCCGAGGAGAAAGAAGCGCTGGTTCATGTTCTGCATATGGCCGCTCATCTTAAAAACATATCGGAGCCGGTTACCTTAGTAAAATCGTTATGGAACTTAAGCGAGAAAACCCAGACCTTTAGGTCTGGGATGAATCGCCGTGGCTGTATAAAACGCCGTTAGGCGTTTTCTTCCCCTTGAGGGGAAAGCCACGCAATTTATTGCGTGGAAGGGGTGACGGCCTACTTTTAAACCCTTCAAGAGAGGGGAGACAACGATGCCGTGCTGCTCCCACTGTGATTCAGTAGAGGTACCAAGCTTTGGTTTTTCAGGGCAACCGGACCCAGCGGTATAGGCGCTATGGCTAGGGAAAAACATTTTTCGGCCAGCAAGGTATTTAGAGGTGTGCGGTCCCTGTCTGACGGCTGCTGCCTAGTATCTATTGGGAGTGGAAGAGAAGATGTGGTCTGCCTTGAAAGACAGTCTTTTGCAATACAAAAATTCAGAGATACTACAGAGATACTACACACTTTTTCTTTTCAGAGGATTATGGGAGAACAAATTCACCGAAGTTTTTATATACTCTTTTTTCTATATAGAGTCGGAGGCAAACATGAACCCAAAAACAAACAAAAAAGCAATAAGAACACTGGTATCTTTTATCATTGCATTTGCATTGATAGGGATACCTGCGACGCTATTTGTACCCAACGACGCAACAGCAGCACCGAACTTTAACGACGTGGTGATCACTCCTGATCCCATCGAGATCGGCCAAGATGCCGACCTCGAGGTACTGGTATACGACCCTGACGGCATGAGCAGCGTGACTTGGAAGTTACAACGTGGCACACCAGACGGCTATGGTGGCTGTACCTGGGCGGGAGCTACGACAATTGCTGCCTTCGGTGACTACTTTATGGACCCCGGCGCTGGCAACCTGTGGACCGACACCATCGGCGCGTCCAACT
>JBNGDQ010000132.1:0-1632 GCA_049975285.1 Thermoplasmatota archaeon | reverse complement strand
ATCTGCTACCGCATCCGGGCACAGGCAGAAAACACCACAGGAGGCAAGACCAACTCTGGCTGGACGTATTTCTCCGTGCAGGACACCACTGGACCAGGCATAAGCTACCTCGGCAGTCAACCTACCCCCTATTGTGTGGGTGGAAGATGGAACTTTTCGGCAGAGGTGACAGATCTGAGCGGCGTACAGCAAGTGCGGGCGAACGTTTTTGTCGAGTATGTTCCTGGAAGCTACAACGTTTCGCTGAGCAATATAGGCGGAGATATTTGGCGATACCAGAGCCCCCATATATTTACTTGCGGCGAAGTTGGCATGTGGATCAATATAACCGATATTGTGGCTCAGGACGATGAAGGCAACTGGCATACTCTGACTGTCGACGACAACAAGCAGGTAGAAGACTGCGAACTTCCGGAGATAGACAACCTGGTTGTGGACCAGAACACCAGCTGCTATGCAGATGCGTGGGTGAACATCACCGTTGATGTCACCGACAACTGCGGCGTGAGTGGTGTACAGGTGAACATCACCGGCGGACCAGGAGCACCGGCTACATGGCCCATGACCCAGATCGGCGCCACCAGCACCTACTATGTGAACACGACCGGCTTTACGTCAGCTGATGTGGGCACCTGGATATTCCACATCTACGCCACCGATGTCAATGGCAACGGCAACGAGAGTGCCCAAGACTCCTTTGTGCTCTGGGACAACTACGGTCCGGAAATCGGCACGCCTGATTATCCTGACCCGCTCGAGCTGTGCAACGACTGGTGTGTTGAGGTCGAGGTCACTGATGACTATGAGGGCGTTGACCAGGTCAACATAACCTTTTCAGCTGGCTACACGGGCTCCTACGAGATGACGCTGGTTTCAGGCAACACCTATCAGTGGTGTTTCCACCCCACGGCAACGGGTACCTACTCATTCATCATCGAGGCCTGGGATGGCAATAGCACCCGCAACTACAATAGCAGCGTCCTGTACAGCTTTGAGGTTGAGGACACCACCGACCCCGTCATAACGAACATCGTAGAATACGTTGACCCGCTCGAGTTCTGCAACGACATCACCATCAACGCCACGGTCACCGACTGCAACGACCTAGAGTACGTGAACATAACCATAGATGCCATCACCCTACCCATGGTCAATACAGGTGGCGACTACTGGGAAGCCACGTGGCACCCGCCGGCACGCGGCAGCTACGGCTACTACATCATGGCAACGGATATTGCTGGCAACGTAGCTATTACTCCCATCTACGCGTTCCTCGTGCAGGATACCACCGCGCCGGTCATTGACCCCGTGGTCGAATACGATGACCCGCTTGAGTTCTGCAACGACATCACCATCAACGCCACGGTCACCGACCATCAGGGTATTGACTACGTGGAGATTACCGGTGACTGGGGTACCGAGCTCATGACGCATACGGGCGGCAACTACTACGAGTTTACCTGGCATCCACCGGCACCTGGAACCTATACCTGGTTGATAGAAGCCTACGATCTGTCGCAAAATATGAACTCCGTTTCCGGCGACTTTGTGGTCGAGGACACTACCGATCCCACCATTGATGATGTCACCGTCACCCCCGCCTATGACGATGTCTCTTCCGCCAAGCGTTCT
>JBNGDQ010000131.1:0-4294 GCA_049975285.1 Thermoplasmatota archaeon | reverse complement strand
CCGGGTAAAGCCACACGGCAGCCACCGGCAACCGGACTGAGCCAGCCAGCACTGACATCACACTTCTGCGTTGCATCATCGGCAATGCTCCCCAGCGTTGCCGAGGCGAGGAGAAGCAGGCAGGTCAGAGCCAACAGGAACGTGTTCATGGCTGGAGGATATATCTAGAAACAGGATATATGTATGCCGCTCACAGAAACAAAAATCGCGAGGGGGCACAGCGGTGAGCGCAACGTTTTATTACCGCTCCCGGTTGTCTGCAGGTGGTAGCCTATCTCCATCAGCCAGGGCTCGACGAAGCCGTCGACTTCGCACGGGAACAGTTCCTCCGGCAGCCGGAGAAATCCATGCTCATCCTGCTGGGCGACTGCCAGATACGCTACAGCGGCAGAGCACAGAGCTTCCTCGACTGGGGAGACCGGCTCATGGTGGTGAAACAGGATGGCACGGTCTTCATCCATCAGCCCACGGGACGGGAGCCCGTCAACTGGCAGCCCGCCGGAGCCCGCACCCGGTTTCAACTGAAAGACGACCTGTTCATCGCTCATGCAGTCCACTACAAAAACAAAGAAAAAATGGTGATACGTTTCCGCCGGGTAGAGATGATGCTGGTGGCTGTCCTGCGGGACATGGCAGAGCTGCACATCGTCGGCATGGAAAAAGACCTCGCCGACAGAATCATGGAGAATCCCGAGGTCATCGAGCCCGGTCTGCGGCTCACCCGCCGGGAAAAACAGACCCGGTCTGGTCTCATCGACCTCTACGGCTACGACGCAGATAACATCCCCGTGGTCATCGAGGTGAAACGCGGGCAGGCGACCATCAGTGCCGTACAGCAGCTCAGAATGTACGTCACAGACCTGAAACATGGAAATCCCGAGGCAAGAGTCCGGGGTATCCTCTGCACGCCACAGATTCCCGAGATGGTCCGCCGTCTGCTGGAGGACTACGGCCTCGAATGGCACGAATACGGCTGGCAGCATGAACTCGAGCTGGACCAGCAGCGCACGCTCAGCGAGTACTGACAGCTATAGATAAGGCATCGTTCCAGATGCTATCGCAAATCATATGGACAGGTGAAATAGTACCGGTCAGCCGGGCTTTTTCTGTCTCATAAAGGGAATTAAAAAAGGTTGCATCAGAATATTGTGCATTGTAAAAAATAATGTTAAATAGCGCGTTCGGATGTCCTAATATGAAGATTGATACAAAAGACAGGAAAATTTTGTATCAACTCGACCTCAACGCCCGCCAGTCATTCTCTCAAATCGGAAAAAAGGTGGGACTCTCCAAGAACACGGTGGCCTACCGGGTGAACAAACTGGAGGAGGACGGGATAATAAAAGGATACTACACCGTGATAGACTGCTTCAAGCTTGGCTACGCCAGCCTCCGGTTTTATCTAACATTGCAGTATACCACGCCGGAGATAAAAAAAGAGATTATCGACTATTTTATCAACGACAAATATACCTATTTCATCGGCTCCATCGAGGGGCGATACGACCTCGTCATCATCATGTGGGTCAAACAGTTCAAGAAGTTTCACAGCTTCTGGCAGGAGACCCTCAAACGGTACCGGGATTACTTCCAGCAGCAGATGTTCTCCAGCTACATACAACTCCTCCATTACCCTGACTCGTGGCTGCTGAAAGATGCTCCCGCCGCAGACCGAAATCACTTCCAGGTTATCGGACGAGGCGTGGAAGTCGACGTGGAGCCGTTCGACGTGGAGGTATTGAAACTGATTGGCGCCAATGCCCGCATGCCGCTGACCGATATTGCGAGAGAGCTGGGGGAGAGCTCGTCAAAAGTAAAATATCATCTCAAAAAAATGCGAGAACAAAACGTCATCCTGGGATTCCGGGTGGCACTGGACATCTCAAAACTCGACTACAAGCAGTTCAAGGTAGACATCGACTTTAAGGACTACAGCAAAATAAACGAGATAACCGACTACCTCATCGCCAACCCACACCTTTTTTATATAACCCGGACAGCCGGCCATGCAGATCTGGAGCCCACCCTGCGCGTCCAGGGCATCTGCCAGCTCCACGAAATCCTGAACGACCTCACCGAGACGTTTCCCGGGGCGATAAAAAACTATCAGTACTTCTACATAACCAAAATGCACAAACTCAACTATATGCCCGGCTGTGAATACGTATAGCCCCGTACGGCTCACCACCAGATGTAAGACGGACCGCACGTGCAGATTACTGGGGCACCAAGCGCAAGGAATGTAGGCAATTTAAATAGCAACGTTGTCCAGCCCGGGTAGGACAAAGATGCCGTCGATGACCTGACGACCCATAAGGAGATAATGGCGGCAGGCAACCGGGCTGTATCCTATAATTGTAGCACATGTTTGAACACCCGCACAATTTTGGGGGCATTATCTGTCATATGCACAATCTTTTGCTTGGACGTATTATATATGTCACCGGTTTTTTAACATACAAGGTGTAATCCATGATATATACCAGAAGGCTTTTAGTGATAAGCTGCACAGCACTGCTAATCGTTTCCACTACGCTTACTGGATTGAACATCTCGCTAAACACGCGAGACATCCAGGAGCAGAAAAACGACATTACGTATGTGGACAGCGACGGAGAGACCTCCCTCGACAATCTATATCCCGCAATGTGTGAGCCAATTCACGTTAGCGAGCTGCGCACCCGAGATGACTACACACAGGTTGCCCTGGTTGACACTCCGGCAGCATTTAGCTGGAAAAACTACCAGGGAACAGATCTGACGACGCCAGCGCGAAGCCAAGGGCAGTGTGGAAGCTGCTGGGCATTCGCTGCCATAGGCACCATTGAGAGCCTCATTAATATCAAGGAAAACTGCCTAGATATAGATATGGATCTCAGCGAACAATACTTGTTGTCCTGTGTCCCTGCTTCGGGGAGCTGCAACGGCGGGCATTCCGCGTCCCCGTTCAGTTTCATCATGAATACATCTGAAGACGGAAATTTTTGTAACGGCGTCATATCCGAGGAATGCCTCCGCTACCAGGCGGATGACAGTGTTCCCTGCTCCCAGAAAACCCAGAACTGGATGGAGACCCTGGTGCCGCTCTCCGGATTCGGTGAAGTATATTTCGGACAGGATAACCCTGAAGCAGTGGCTACGATGAAATCCCAGATCTTCCAGAACGGGCCGATATATGGCCTGATATATGTTGACAACGATTTCCGATGGTGGGGATCCCTGTTTCACCGGTCCACCGATGTCTACCGATACAGGAACTTTGATGAGATAATATTGAACCACGGCATCGTCATCGTCGGCTGGCAGGACGACGCGTCTCTCCGGAGCGGCGGGTACTGGATTTGTAAAAATAGCTGGGGGACCACCTGGGGATATGACGGCTTCTTCAACATCGAATACGGCTCCATGAACATCAACTATTACATGGCCTGGCCTGAATACGACCCCGACAGCTTTAATTGTCCCCCCGTGACTGATGCCGGCGGTCTATATCGGGGAGACGTGGGCGATCCGGTGCGGTTGGATGGCAGCAAATGCGTGGACCCCGAGGGCGAGCCTGTCCATTATTCGTGGGATTTCGGTGACGGCACGGTCATCGAGGAGATGTCCCCAGCCCATGTTTTCCCGCAACCCGGCACGTATCAGGTAACGTTGACCGTTACAGATGTTGCTAATAAAACCGCCACGGACTATGCCATCGTGTGCATCGGTCATGAAGACGTCACGCTCTATGTCTCCGGTGGGTTAGGCTTAAACATAGACATAGGAAATCCTTTCGACGTTGATATTACAGACACCGTGGTGTCCATCGATATAGACGGAGCATTGCAGAACATGGATTATAAAAGCGAAGTTATCGAGGTCATTCCGGCTCACGGCACGGTTACCCTGGCCTTGCCAGTCGTAGGCCTCGGACGTGGAACGGTGCACATACGATACGAAAACATCGACGTCACCCAAAATTTCTATGCCCTCGGCCCATTCGTACTGGCCAGATAGACACGGATACCCTCAGACACAATACGGGCACATCATCCATGGACAGGACAATACTACGCAATAGACGCTACCGCCTGAAGCAGTTTCCGTAATCTCTGGATAGAGATGCACCAACGTATGCTACGACAACCGAGCCGCTAACCGCTGGAGTACGCGAGCGGTTTTACCAAAACTTGAATAATCGTCATCGTGTGAAAAAAAGAGAGCCAGCTCTTTACCCAAAAGATAGCATGCTTTTTCATGGTCTGCTTTCGATTTATGGATATTATGCGGCAGAACCCGCAGGGCAATATAA
>JBNGDQ010000130.1:0-4311 GCA_049975285.1 Thermoplasmatota archaeon | reverse complement strand
AATCAGCCCATATATGTTACGCAACCAGAAGCAATGGGGAGGTATTCATGTTCGAGTCAAAAAAGAAATGGGCGCAAAAGAGCGCAGTATCGGAGGTCCTAGGCACGGTGCTCCTGCTGGGCATAGCCGTGATTATCTTCTCCGGGCTGGTTATCTATGTGATGTCGGCCACGGACAACGGGGATTCATCGCCAGACCTGGACCTAGTGGGGTATGTCGGGGGTAGTAACCGCGACATAATCATCGAGCACCGGGGTGGGGAATCGCTGGACCTCAAAAACGTGGTCATCTACGTCAACAAGGGAGTGGTGGACCAGTTCACGGTTACCTTTGACAAAGAGGGAAATCCCTCACGGGGATCCATCACCAATGGCTCAAATGGCCGATGGGGCATAGGCAGCTATTATTCGTACGACTTCGGGGAAAACATCCAGCACTGGCAGGTGGAGATAGTCGTTGTGGACCAGATTAGCAATTCCATAGTAATGAGTGGAATAGTAAACACCGGAATAGATAATTATTTGTCGATTGACGACACCTATGTAGACTTCACATGGACGCCCTTGAAGCCGCTGGTGGATGAAACCGTTGCGTTTACCGGAAAAGCCTCTCTTAAAGACAGTGATGGGGACAGGGACATCAGTTGGGCGGTGACCGACTGGAATTGGGACTTTGGCGATGGGAACTTTGGGAGCGAAGCTGACAATAATATAAACCATCCCTATGATGCACCGGGCACCTACGCCGTGATGGTCACCGTGACCTACGACCCCTCATTTTTCGAGGGAGACGGTCCGTTCAAAAACACAAGTGACCAACGCGATGTAAGAATCTATCAAGGACCAATTGCCAAATTTACCTACCGATGGGATAGCGGATTTGATAACCCCATCAAAAATGAATACATTTATTTTGAAGCCGCCGGTTCCTATGACCCAGACGGCTTCATCGAATCCTATGTTTGGAGCTTTGGAGACGGCAGCAGCGCAGAGGGGGATTTCGCATCGCATAAGTACTCTAAGGAAGGAGACTATACCGTCAGGCTGACCGTTACCGATGACGATGGATTGACCAACTGGATAGAAGATAAAATAAAGGTTAGTCCTTCCTTGCCGGCCACCTTCCCCTTCGCAGATACCAACAACGACCTGGAATATCAAATGGGTATCGACATCAACGTAGAAGAATTCATCCGTGACGACGGCGTCTTCTACACCTGGCGGGACGAACTCGGCTATGATGGAAACCCTGATTGGAGCTTGGTGTTTCCCCCGGCGATGGATAGTTTCGACTTCGATGGCCAGCTTGATCTACGAGCAGACAACACCATCCTCATCGACACCGATATTACTGGGGTAGAAAGTCTCCATTTAGAGGCAACTGATGTAATGCTTTCCGACGTCAACAACATAAATATTTCGGTGGGAGAGAACGGAGGTGATTCCGATGTGTTAGACATCGATGCATCTGGCAATGTATACGCAAATAACACCTATTTTTATATCAACGAAGTCGGAGCCAAAGGTACAACCGCCAATATCAATGCAGATGGGAACATATACCTAGTCGATGCTAATTTTACGTTTCATGAAAACGGTCATGGGGGAACCGGTTTAAACATTGAAACAACGGAAACAATAGGTGGAATCATCGACATGACTAGAGCGGAACTCTGTATTGAAAAAGCTACTGGAACCACCAAGATAGGAGAGTGTGCATTCTCTATTATAGCCAATAGTAACCTCATCGCTGTAGATATGAGAGCTCACAACTACCTGAAGGGCAACTACGAATTCGACAGAGGAAATCTACGGTCCAGAACTGGCTACATTGACATTTCAGGTGCCTATTTCATTATGTCCATAGGCGTTTTCACGGCAAAAACAGACGCCGGAGACATTATTGCTGAAGGTACCTTCATCAACGCCAAAAGCGAAGAAGGCACCCCCATGTTCCGGGGGCACACAGCTCTCGATTTTACCCATGCAGACATCACCAACAATGCAAATTCGCTCACTCTGACAAGCGATGCCGGTCACATCTTTGGAGAAGGGGCAACAGTGGCACAGGCCGCTGTAAATCAACCTGTAAACATCTGGTTTGGGCCAGATTCTAGTGGAACAGGAAATATCCTCCTTCCAACCGCAACAATTACCACTATCGGCGGGGGCATCACCATCAAGACAACCAACGGCTATATATTCGCCAACGTAATAAACACAGATAGTAAAACAGGTGCAACCTCCATCAGCACAGCAAATGGACCAATAACGGCAGATTATGCAATTATCCACGCCGGACAAGTGGCCATCACAACGAACAACGGCAACATCACCCTATCAAACGCCAATATAGACAACGACGTCAACACCGTGAGTATACAAGCAAACACTCAGGGTAAAATAAACGTATCAGGAACCATCATTGATAACACCGGAGCAAAAGTAACAATCAAGACCGCTAATGGAGATGTTTTTGCTAATCAACTGGAAATCCTCGAGTCAGGCGGAACCATAGATATCCAAACAGCAGCCGGAAGAATCAACCTGACCGATGCAAGCCTATCTACCGAAAAAGAAAGTGCCGATCAAATCCTAATAACCTCCTCAAGCAACGGTAACATCGAAATGTCTAACGCTTATATGCATGCCTATAAAGGCACAATATCATTATCCTCCCCGAGCTATATCAATGGAACCAATGCAACTATGAAATCATACTCAGACCCCTCTAATATTGTAATAACTGTACAAAGAAATCTCTACTTGAACAATTCAAAATTTGAAGTACCAGGTGGCAATAATGGACCATATTATCTCCATTGTTATGGCAATGGTATCGAAAGCAATATATATGCATTTGATGCAACTATAATACAGCCCGATAAACCAAACTCACCATCATATGGAGCAGCTCACAATTTCAATAATGGTGAACCAACCGGTGAAGCTAAAGGAGATATCCAAGAAGCTCCTTAGAATTGCGAGCAATTGAAGTCAGATAGAAATCTCTTTCCATCTCTCTCCCTCTTTTCCTTCCTTCATTTTGTTTTGCTTTTTTTACCGGTAGGAATGGCCAGCAAGGGAACGTGCCAGTCGTAGGCAAAAGATGGGTAGCCTCTAACGGATTTCATCTAAATTTTGTCTTGCCTCCGGTGGCTTCTTCCTCTTTTTTGTCACCTGCCCACAAAAAAACCAAAGGCTTATATAGCACCTGGACATATTACTTTGATAGCAAAAAGATAGCATATTGAAAAACCTCGAAAGGGGAGGTGCAAAATGAGCATAAAAAAATTTAAGGAAAAGGATGGCGTCTCCGAAATCCTGGGAACCGTACTCCTGCTGGGCATAGCCGTGATCATATTTTCGTCACTCATTGTCTACGTGCTCTCCATGGACACCGGAAATCCCTCACCCGACCTGAACATGGTAGGCTATCTGAATGAGGATGAGCACGCCATCGTCGAGCATCGGGGCGGAGACCCGCTCCCCATTGAAGACCTGACAGTAACCATATGGAAAGGAATGGATGCCAGCAAAAGATTTGAGGGAAGCGAATTGATAGACATTTTTCGGGATAGCAACGGCAATTTAGTATGGGATACGGGTGACTACATCGACATCAACTGTCCCCAGATTTTCGGGGGCGTAGCCCACTGGCAAATCTCGCTAGCTATCGTGGACACGGTCAGCAACTCCATCGTGATGAGCGGCGTGGTGCAGACCGGCTACACCGAATACCTGTTCACCAACAGCACAGACATCGAGGGCGCCGCCGACTTCACCTGGAACCCTGAGCCGGCCTGCGTGCGGGACGCCGTTGCCTTTGACCCCAGCAGCTCCGCACATTCCAGCTACATAGTATCGTACTACTGGACCTTCGGCGACGGCAGCCCCGCCAGCACCCTGGCAGAACCCGCCCACCAGTATGCCACCCATGGAACCTACACGGTGACCCTGAACATCACCTATGCTCCCGGGGTCAACGTGTCAGGGGTAAGAAACTGGGACACGGTGACCAAGCAGGTGACGGTTTCGGACATCCCCCACATTACAGACAACAGCCCTGACCCCGCCACCACCGGCGACCCCTACACCTTCTCTGCCACCGTGACCGACCTGGACGGCATCCATTCCGTCTTCGTCCGCTACCGTTTCGGGAGCGGCGCCACCACCAACGTCAGCATGACCAACGTGGGCGGCTCCACCTGGGAATGTACCATCACCATTCCCTCCAGCAGCCTCAACGACCTCTATTACAGCATCGCCGCCAACGACACCCTGGGCTTCTGGAACAGCACGGGAACCCTGA
>JBNGDQ010000129.1:0-4357 GCA_049975285.1 Thermoplasmatota archaeon | reverse complement strand
GATGCAGTCATTGAGGATGCCGATGCTATAATCATCGTCACCAAACATAAAGACTACCTGGACCTGGACCTGGCAGCCCTCAAAAACAAGATGGCAACACCCGTGTTGATAGACGGCAGAAACACATACAATAGAGAAGATTGTATTCAAGAGGGCTTCATATATCGGGGCGTCGGCAAGCCTCGCTAACCGTAGCGGCTACCATTTCGATATCCCGCTGGGACAGCGAGGGATGAACCGGCAGTGAAATAACCTGCTCCGCCAGCTGTTCAGACTGCTCTAAGTCGGCGTGAGCAAAGCACTGGAGATGCGGATACATATGCAGCGGTTGGGGATAATAGATACCGTAGCCGATATCATTTTCCTCCAGATGGTCGATGATGCTGGCTCGATTATCACATCGCAGTGTATACTGATGATATACGTGCTCTACATCATCTAAAACAACAGGCGTCTGAATGCCATCAAATTCCTCCAATCTCTCAGTAAGATAAGATGCGTTTTGCGTTCTCTGCTCGTTCAGCCCCGGCAGTCTTTCAAGCTGATGCAGACCAATAGCAGCGGCAATATCGGTCATTCGGTAATTATAGCCTACTTTGTCGTGCGCATATCCTCCCCCGGTCGTTGTTCTGCCATGATTTCGCAATGAATACGCCAGCTTGGCTATCGCTTCGCTATCCGTGGTTATCATGCCGCCCTCACCGGTTGTCATATTTTTCGTGGGATAAAATGAAAAACATTCAAGGTCACCAAATGAACCAACCATGCGGCCATGATAGGATGCACCATGCGCCTGACAGGCATCACCAATCACGTGTAACTCATGTTTTTCAGCGATTTCCATAAGTGGCTTCATATCTGCCGGCTGCCCATAAAGATGGACAGGCATGATGGCCTTCGTTTTATCGGTGATCAAGTCCTCGATTTTTGAGATATAAATAGTGAAGGTATCTGGATCGACATCGCAAAATACTGGTCTTGCACCACAGAACAGTACAGCGTTAGCCGTGGCGATAAACGAAAACGATGGAACAATAATCTCGTCGCCACTGCCCACACCAAGTGAAAGCAGTCCGGTATGCAATGCCGTAGTACCAGAAGTCGTAGCAACGGCATGTTGGGTGCCCACATAGTCTGCAAACGCCCTCTCAAACTCCTTGGTCTTCGGTCCACTGGCAATCATACCAGAATCCAGCACCGCCGCTACAGCTGCTTTTTCTTCCGATCCAATGATAGGATTTGCGATAGGTATCATTGTTGTACCGTCCTGAAAATGTCCAGAGGAATACGGACTGACTCGCCACATGAAGAACACTCCATAAGAACCATGTCTTCCTCTTCTCATATTGTCGAGAGCTTGGCACCACATCGACATACAAACCCTTCAAGCGTTGCAGGATTTCCCAGCACAAGCCCATGGTCAGGGACATCCTTGGTCACCACTGCACCAGCTCCGATCATTGCATGTCGTCCAATAGTAACACCGGCTACAATCGTGGCATTTGCTCCAACCGATGCTCCCTCATGTACCAGTGTATTCTTCAGCCTGTTTTTATCCCATAGGGCCGCCCGCGGATAGACATCATTAGTAAAACAGACATGGGGGCCTACAAATACGTCATCCCCTAATGTAACACCTTGATAAAGCGTAGCAAAGTTCTGTACCTTGCAGTTATCTCCTACCACTACCTTGGCGTCGATGTAAACCCCCTTGCCGATGTTGCAGTTGTCTCCAATCCTGGCACCATTACGGACATGCACAAAATGCCAAATATTTGTCCCCTCACCAATCACTGCATCCTCCACATAGGCCGACTCATGAATCATATATCCACCGCCTCATCCTGCCGATACGATACAAGGGCGGCCTCGGCCACCTTCAGCGCCATGATACCATCATGGCCGGTTGCCAACGGCTTTCTGTTATCAACAATCGCAGTTACAAAATCCTCAATCTCATTTTTTAATGGCTCCCGGGACTCTAACGCTACCCTGTTTATGTTATATTGAATGGGAACCCGATACAAGTCCATCTCATCCACATCCTCATATGATGATGACGACACAGTCACCGACTGGTCAATATAGTCTGCTTCAACAAAGTGCTCAGAACAGGTTAACGATAGCCGCCGTATCTTCATCGGGGTGAGCCAGTTTACCTCCACAACCCCACTCACCCCGTCTTTGAACGTAAGAACGATACTGGCATGATCCTCATGATTTATAGAACGGTTGAACGTGCCAGCCCTCGCGTAGACAGACGTCACTTCTCCGGCAAGATATCGCATCACATCAATATCATGCACACCAAAATCAAGGATGACACCAACATCCCGAATCCTTCCTGGAAAATTACTCACTCGTTTTGTAGCCAGTGTAATGAGATCGCCATATCTGCCTTCAACCATGGCGTCTTTCACAAATCGTACTACCGGGTTATGACGCTCGATATGCCCTACTGCTAGCACAAGGTTTTCTTTCTCTGCTTTATTGACTAGTTGCTGGGCTTTGTGAACAGAGTCACATATCGGTTTCTCTACCAGGACGTGCTTTCCAGCCACCAGTGCCTCCATGGCAATATCATGATGTGTAATTGTTGGCGTCGCCACGATAACGGCGTCTACATCCGATAGCATCTCGGTAAAATCGACATATGCTTTGGTATCACATCTGTCGGCTACTCTTATTGCCGTAGTCTTATCTCTATCTGCCACACCGACTAATTCAACCTCAGCAAGCTCTGAACACACCCGGGCATGATTTTTACCCATCGAACCCGTGCCAATGACACCGATTTGAAGCATTTGAGCGGTAATGTATCGCTCCTACTTATGCCTTGTGTCTCCAAGCCATTTCATGCCGCTCGAGTTAAAGCTTCTTCACAATATTATGTATCGCCTTGGTGAGCAATCGCTCCTCAAATTGGAAGCCAATGACCGGAATATCCACAACTTTTTCCAATGTGGTAGCCGCAATCGGCCCGCAGATAATGCCCTTCACGCCAGCTCGCTCGGCATGCACGCCCTGAATGATCTCCTCTTCGATGGTCGACGCGGGATATTCCTTTATAGCAATGCGCTGCCCTTTGACCGCCATCTGACGCCCGAGAGAACTGAGTGCTCCCCTGGTGGTAATTATGCCAATTACTGTCCCTTCCTCGGAGAGGCCTTCTATCTTCTTCACGGCTTGCAGTATATGCCGAAAGGTGGATATACGGAAATCTTTATCCGGGTCGGATAAAATTTTATAGATGGTGCTTTCCGGTAGCTGTGCTTTTTCACAGAATGCTGAGATAGTGAGCCCCGACGTACTCAGCCATTCCTGTAATCTGTGTACAAAGGCTTCATTTGATTCCGTTATCGCGCCCAGTATTTCATAATAAGACATATTTTCACCTTATTAGGAAAATAATACAGATTATTTATTTAATATTTTTCCTTATTATGATAAAAAAAAGTATTTTTAGAAACTTTTATAAATAGCTATGGGCATCAAGCAGTGTGACACCATGATACCGACAAAAAAACAAATTCTGGTTATGCTCATGCCGGCCGTGATGATAAGCATAGCAGTTATGTCAGGCTGCTTGCAGGGATCAAGCGCTGACATTCGCTATGGAGGACAATATTATCCAGGTGAGTTCGTTTTGCAGGGATATAACTTCTGGGAGAACTATGACCTCGATGTCGAGCATACGCTCTTTAGCTCTGGCTCAGAAAACAACCAAGCCTTGATATCAGGGGACATGGATGTCAACTGCGGCTCTGACAGTAAAACCGTCTCCTTATTCACTGCCATTCCAGATAAAGCTATTATTATAGGAACACTCCAGAAGGGGAACCGGTATTCTACCGTGGTCGGTAAAGACTCAGACTATACAAAATGGGAAGACCTCAAAGGTAAAACCGTTGCAACGAGAATGGGAACTGGGGCCGAACAGGTGCTTCGCCGATTCTTCGAGGAAAATGAAACCGTTGATTGGGATGATTTCAACTGGGTGAATCTCAATATAGAGGATATGATATCCTCGCTCGACAGCGGCACCATAGAAGCATTTACTGCCTGGGAGCCGACCCCGGCAATAGCAGAAGCACAGGAAGTAGGAAAGCTGCTGCGTACCTATGGAGATATCGCGCTCGTACCGGTTTCCATACACACCACGAAAAGCTTCGCCAACGATCATCGGGAAGAACTGGTTAAATTCCTCGCTGCTCAGATGGATAAGGCGGAAATGATACAGAATAATCCGTCACAAGCCGCCCAACTAGCGGCTGATGCAGCCTCCAAGAAAGGCTATGATGTTTCTGCTGATGCATTCGAACGGGTGTTTGAACGTATAAACTTCTCGATTGACTTC
>JBNGDQ010000128.1:0-4365 GCA_049975285.1 Thermoplasmatota archaeon | reverse complement strand
GCGACGTTGAAATCCCCCACCAGCACCAGGTGGTCATCCCGGGGGTTGAAATGGTTGTCCAGATAGACGCGCAGCCCCTCCAGGAAATCGATTTTGCGGTAAAAGGCCGCCGACTCCGGCACCTGACCGTGGGGAACATAGGCATCGATGACCGTCACCTCTCCCGCTCGCACCTGCAGCAGCCTCTTCTCATCTTCCTCGATGACCTCGAAATCGGTCACCACATCATCAAGGGGAAGCCGGGACAGGATGCACACGCCGTTGTAGGTCTTCTGCCCCTTGAAGGCAGCCTGGTAGCCAAGCTGGGTGAACGCCTCCTCCGGAAACTCCTGGTCTGCCACCTTGGTCTCCTGCAGGCAGGCCACGTCGGGCCGGCTGCCCCGGAGCCACTCCAGCAGCAGGTCCATCCGGGCCCGTATGGAGTTCACGTTCCACGTCGCAACAGTCAGGGTCATCACACACGAAACCGGACGGCGATAAAAACGCTTTCGATGCAACGGCGAGAGCTACCGCTATCCAGAAAAAAGCGAAAGCGAGACAAAGATAAAATCTATGAGGAATGTCCCAGGTTGATGATATACACGGTTTCTCGGTCGGCGGCTACTCCCCCTGCCTGTCCGTAGTATGCTCCAACGGTTACAGTCCAGGGGGCCCTCAAAGCAACAGCATACGAGTTCCACTTCCACGCATATGGGGGCGAATGCAGGATTTTCCGTGGTTCAACATCATAGAAATCCTGGGAAGACAGATAAAAAGAGATAGTGTCTATCATCCTGCCGGGGTCGTCCACCTCGACTTTGACGGTTATCCCTCCAAAGACCAGGGTTTTTCCCGCTGGCAGTATCTCCCTGTCGAACAGGTATACATGGTCTTTGGGCCTCACGATTTCCAGGGTCGGGGGCGAATAATCGGAAGATTTGACTATCCAGCCCGCTTCCTTTCTCGTCTCGTGGGAGATGGTAGTGGCACCAACAGCGATGTATCCGTCGCCGTCATCGCTCTCGATAACGCCATAAAATCTGTCACTGTCCCGCGTGCCGAATGTTTTATGCCACACCACGTTTCCCTGGTTATCTATTTTTAATAGCAGAGCGTCGAAATCACCAATCCCGGAGGAATAGGTATAGCCCGCGATGACATATCCATCGCTTGTGGCAACGATGCCTTCGGATTCGTCAAAACTGCTGCCGCCACATACGGTTGTCCATTCAACGATTCCATCCGCATCCGTTTTGATGATGAAATTGTCATCCGCCCCGTTTCCGTAGGACATGGTTGCTCCAGCCAAAATAAAGCCGCCGTCGTCGGTTGCGGCAATGCATCTTGCTTCATCGGTGTCAGATCCTCCGAAGGTTCTGTTCCACATCTCGCTGCCCTGCTCGTCCACTTTCACCAGCCATGCATCCCAGTTTCCGTTGCCGTAGGAGGACGTATACCCGGTAAACACATAGCCGTCCTCAGTTTTTAAAAGTCCATCCAGGCCCTCGAGCCTTTGCCCGCCGTATATCGTGCTCCATTGTATGCTGCCATGCTCCCCTATTTTTAACAGGAAAACCTGGCTGGGACCAGAAAATGGTTCCCCGCCGATTACATACCCGTCCGGGGCTTTCACTGCATCCACGGCAAGATCGTCTCCGGTAACGCTATACGTTTTATTCCACTCCTCGCGCCCGTCTTCATCGATTTTTATCGTAACGATGTGATTATTTCCCCTTCCCTGATAGCCCACCAGAAGATACCCATTTTCACCGGCGACGACCGCGGTTCCATGGCTGTCCACTCCGCCATAGGTTTTGTTCCACAGGATGTTCCCGGCCCCATCAAATTTTACTGCTATAATCCTTCCATAGTCAGTCCAGTTGACGAGTTCGCTTTTGGCCCCTACCGCAACGTAGCCATCTTGCGTCGAGATGACCTGGTTTAAATGCGTGTGCTTATACGGGCTGACGATTTTCAGGTTCCACTCATTTTGCACGTCTTCCACTGCATCTGACTGCCCATGGTGCTGTGCATAGGAGCCGCCTACCAGAAAAGAGGCAAGAATAAGAACGGTCACCACCGTCTTTTTCATGCGTTCTTTATTCATCAGCGTTATTTAAAGTTGTTAGCTTAGATATTCGTCTATATCATCAGGCCATACTACGCTAGTCTGGTCCTGGTCTACATCGATGTTCACACCCTGCTTCATATAAGCTGCCCATACCAGCTCTGAGCAATAATATTTGTCCGCTCTCACTGGCTGACCTGGAGCTTCCTGTGGGTCCACCTGTTTATGGTCTGTATACAAGTTAGTTAATGATCCATAGTCATATCGGTGCGTTTCACCGCCCAGCGTCTTCGTTCGAGCCTTTAACCAGTCAGCAGCATCGCTTTTAATCACATTGCTACAATCCACGCGCAGTTGTTTTATGTTGCCATTATGAGAATATATTTCGTAGTTTAATGTCACAACATCTGCAAGTATTTTTCCGATGTCACCAGCGGTTTCTACTACGGTATGTGAGTCATAGCTCGTATATCCCACATAACATGCTGCATGAGACCAACTCACCGTTTTGCCCCAATAAGTCGAGGCATACCATCTGACTATATTATCTTTCGGACCATCACGAGCAACTATGACGTCTCCTGTTTCCCAGGGTATAGATGCTTTCGCCGATATCGTCGCCAATGGCATCACAAACGTCGCCACCACAATCAATACGCCCACTACAGCCCATTTTGTTTTCATTATTTCCACCACAAATATAATACAAATATAATATTTATAATTTACTCATACTATATAATAGCCGGTAGGAGTCAAAAAAAATTAAACACTTTTAGCTAATCATTATAAAAGTTACTGCCTGCTAAAAAATTCAAAAAGATAAAAACGCTTTCGATGCAAGGCTGGAGCTAGCGCTATTCAGAAAAATGTGAAAGCGAAGCAAAGATAAAATCTATGAGGAGTGTCCCAGGTTGATGATATACACGGTTTCTCGGTCGGCGGCTACTCCCCCTGCCTGTCCGTAGTATGCTCCAACGGTTACAGTGTAGGGATACCTTAGCCCGATCGCATAACTATTCCAGTTCCAAGTATAAGGAGCAGCATAAATTACCGTTCGGGGCTCATAGTCGTATAAATCCTGGCCGGTTAAATAAAATGCAACTTTATCTATCCCCCCTCCGGGATCATTTACCTCTGTCTGGACAGTTATTCCTCCGATGATAAGCGTATTTTTCATTGGCATAATTTCTCTGTCAAAAAGATAGAGGTGGTTTTCTTTGGGCGATACTATCTCAATATTTGGGGGGAAGTAATCATAGGTATTTATGATCCACATATCTATGGAAGATTGATGTTGAGTTTCTCCCGCTACCATATAACCTCCGTTCTGTAATCGGATACCGCAATTTGCTACATCCCTATCTCGCCCCCCAAATGTTTTTTCCCAGATCATATCCCCATTGATATCAGTTTTTATTGCCCAAATATCAAAATAACCGATAGCATATGAAGCGGTGGTCCCTATCAGAATATACCCTCCTCCATCACAACATATGATTGAACACACAGCGTCCTCGCTGTCCCCTCCGAACACCCTTGACCATTCTGATTCTCCGTTTCTGTCTGTTTTGAGAAAGAGAGCGTCATTCCATTCTCCACTGGAATAAGAATTTGAGGTGCCCGCAATCACATATCCCCCATCAGTCGCTGCTCTTATACATACTCCCCTCTCCATCCCCGGGCCTCCATAGGTTCTATTCCAACATTCATAGCCACTGTCATTTATTTTGACGAGCCACACATCCCATCCACCCGCTCCTATCGAACCGGTACTCCCCACGACTGCATAACCATCCTCTACACTTACCACAGCATTGCCCCATTCGTTTTCCTCGCCCCCAAATGTTCTCTCCCAATCTAATTCTCCATATTCGTCTGTTTTAACAACCCATATATCGCCTCCATACCCATACGAACCGGTATACCCTACTAAAAGATACCCTCCATCTTTTGCAGGGACGACATCTCTCGCAAATTCTTCATTTTCCCCCCCAAATGTCCTATTCCATGTTTCGTGTCCATCACTATCTATTTTAACGAGCCAGAAATCGCTCTGTCCCGCACCATAAGAGTTAGTATACCCTCCCAAGATGTAACCCTGGTCAACTTTAGATATAGAATTAAACAAATCCTCTCCTCCTCCCCCATAGGTTTTGTTCCATATCTCGTTGCCGTTTCTGTCTATTTTAATAAGCCATCCATCTCTTTGGCCCGATCCAATTGAAGTGGTTTTTCCGGCAACCATGTACCCACCATCTTCAGTTTGAACGATATCTTCTGCTCCCTCAATTCCTTCGCCTCCAAACCTTTTATTC
>JBNGDQ010000127.1:1199-4376 GCA_049975285.1 Thermoplasmatota archaeon | reverse complement strand
CGGTTCTCATAGCTCTGGCCGATACTGTACAATCGCGTGATATCTGGATAGTTATCCGCGAGTTCTTGCAGGAGCTCTTCCATCTCCTCGAGGCTATGATACTCCCGGGCGACACTCCGGCTATGCGCCCATGCATCCTCGAGAACCACGGTTGCTCCGGGCACGTTGTCCAGTACCCCGGCCAGACGTGCCTGTGGTACGAGCAGGTCCGCCCACGTCGATGAGGCCCCTATCACTTCCAGACCGTTCAGCAGCGGTGCACTCATACGGGATGCATCGACCCGCACGAGCGAGGGACCAGCAGCGCCGGTTTGGGGAGCTTTCTCAAAAGAAGTCATGATGCCGCTGGAGGGCACGGCGGACAATACAAACAGGATGCCGATGGCAAAACCTACGAGGTGTGCTTTCTGCATGATATCAGCCTCTATATCGGCCCCTTGTTTTTAAACTATGCCCGCGGGCCGGTTCAGCCGATCAAGATCCAATGATTATTGCTGCTTTCGCGTGAAGGAGACGCGGACGTCTTGGATGTCCCAGCGGGGTTCCACTTTTTCTCTAATGTCTTCTTCGATAGCAGCGGCAAACTGATGGTCAGGAGATAAATCAACCTCAACAGTGACCACGCCGTCTTCGAGTGTTATATCCGTTATGAGGTCCGTTCGGACCACGTCCAGGCCAGTGAGAGGATTCATCACGTGTCGGAGTCGCTTCCGCACCACGTCCACCGTCGTTGGTTCCTGTTCTTCCACGAGTCCGTGCCGTTCCTCATAATCCCGGATGGCCTCCCGGAGGGCCTCCACGGCCAGCACCGAGCAATGCGCTTTGATTTTGGGCAGACCGCCGAGCTCATCTGCGGCATCCTCCCAGGTTATCTGCTTTGCTTCCTCGATGGTTTTCCCCTTGGCCATTTCGGTGATGATGGACCCGGTGGCGATGTTCGACGCGCAGCCATAGGACATGAACTTGATATCTGTTATTCTCTGGGTGTCCTCGTCCACCTTGATGTGCAGGGACACCATATCCCCGCAGGCAGGACTTCCCTCCTTAGCTTTTCCATCAGGGTTCTCTATCTCACCCACGTTTTTCGGGTTCTTGAAATACTCGATGACTTTTTCACTATAGGGCATTTTCATAGTATCATTCTCTCCCTAAGGGGCTGATCTCTCGCAGTCGTTCCACCACGTCGGCTACAGCCGGCACCACGCGGTCTATCTCTTCCATAGTATTATAGCGGCCGAATGTGAACCGGACGGAGCCATGGGCTCGTTCATGGTCCCCTCCGATGCCGAGGATGACATGGCTTGCTTCCAGGGATCGGCTGAAACAGGCGGAGCCCGTGCTCACCGCGATGCCTTTCATATCTAAATGGAGGGTAATGGATTCTCCTTCCACCCGGTGAAAGGTGATATTTGCGTTGTGGGGCACCCGCTTGTCGCGCGATCCATTGAGCACGGTGTCGGGCACCTTCTCAAGAATGTGTTCGATGAGCGTATCCCGCAGGTCCTGCAGGCGACGGTTTTCCTCCGGGGTCACGAGCTCCACAGCCCGAGCGAATCCCACAGCACCTGGGATGTTTTCCAAACCGCCGCGTCGGTTGAACTCCTGGAAACCTCCGTCCATCAGCTTGGCCAGCGGGGTGCCCTCCCGGATGTAGAGCGCTCCAATGCCTTTGGGGCCATGAATGGTATGCCCGGACAGGGTGACCAGGTCGACGGGGATCGTCGTCACGTCGAGCGGCATCCGGGTATAAGCATGGGTCGCGTCGGTGTGGAAGAGCACATCGGTGTCCTGACAGATATCTCCGATGGCCTGGATGTCCTGCGTGGTCCCAATCTCCTGGTTGGCGTACTGCACTGATACCAGCAGGGTATCATCTCGAATGGCTTCTCGGAGTTGTTCGAGGTCCACGCGTCCATCCCCATCGACGCCAAGCCGGGTTACCTGAAATCCATCTTGCTCCAGTGTCTTCGCGCTGTGCAGCACTGGGAAATCTTCGATGGCGGAGATAATGATATGCTGTTTCTGGCTGGCTTTAGCTGCGCCTTTGAGGGCAAGGTTGCTGGATTCAGCGCTCCCGGAGGTAAATATGATCTCGTTATCTGCTGCTTGGAGGGATGCAGCGAGGGTGTGCCGTGCCTCGTCTAGAGCCTCCCGGGCTTCGATACCCATGGAGTATGCAAATTCTGAGGTCGCCACGGCGTAGGTCTCCAGGAAGTAGGGTTCCATGGCTTTGAGTACTCGTTCATCAGTTCGGGTGCTGGCCGCATTATCTAAATAGATGCTGTCACTCATGGTGTCCTCTTATATGAATAGGGTTATCTCTGATTCTCGGGCTTCCTGCAGGTAGGTGCCGACGGCGCAGTAGTCGGTGATGACGTCGTCGCGGAGGTCGGCTTTGTCTATCCCCATGACCTGTATGGTCATATCGCAGGCTAGGATTTTTCCGCCAAGCTCGACGTAATCTTGCAGCATGGCTTCCAGGGAGCGGACGTTGGCTTTTTTCATCTTTCGTTGCATCATCCATTTCCCCAATCCTAGCAGGTTCATGCGGGAGAGCGGTCCTGCCTCCAGTTGTCCTTTTTTCAGCCGTTCGAGTCCCCAGAAGGTGAAATACATGGAGACGTCCATGCCCATGGAGAGGGCCCCGGTGGCAATGATGAAGGCGCTGTAGAGTTTGTCCATGTATCCGCTTTGGACGATGATGGTGGCTTTGTCAGTCATGGTTCTCCTCAGGGATTTGTATGCGTATCTTCCAGCCGTGGTCGGTGTCCTCGACGGAGAGCAGATTCAGTTGGAGGGATTCGATGGCCATGGGGATCTCTTTCTTGGATGCAGGGTGGTCTCCCGTGATCTCGATGATGTCACCGGGCTGAGCTTTCCGGATGGCTTTCCGTGTTTCTACGAGGGGTACGGGGCAGGTTTCCCCACTGACATTAACCGTGGTTACGTGCTCGTTTTCTCCCATATTTACAATTGTTAACAACACGTGCCTTATATATTTTTGCCTCTCCTTACACACCTTTTTGCTTAGAGCAGTCCCTGATCTCGGAATCCCGCTATGGTTGTCTCCATGCCTGTGGTGAGATCCCAGGTAGGCTGGAATCCTAACTGGTTCTTGGCCTTCTGGTTGCTGTAGGCCCGGTTCGTCGCCATGTCCTCAACCACGGAGGTATGCAT
>JBNGDQ010000127.1:0-1099 GCA_049975285.1 Thermoplasmatota archaeon | reverse complement strand
TCTCATCAGCTGGCACCTGACTGACGGGACCGACAGCCTCGGTAGAACTGGCATAGATAAAATGATCTACACCGTGCCGCATGGCATCGCGGGCAATCACCTGTGTGGCCACCACATTATGCCGGTAAAGCTGCTCCCACGAGGCATGGAAATCCATCAAGGCAGCGAGATGCATCACCACGTCCACATCCCGGGTCACATCCTGGAGAGAGGCGACATCAAGCAGGTCCGCATACCGTATCTCGATGCCCCGTGTTTCCAACGGCTTCGCCTTGGTCCGGTCACGGGCCACGCCCACGAGCTCACAGCATCCCGAAGCATGCAGGGCTCGGGCCAGTTGCTGGCCGATAAACCCCGTTACACCTGTGATGAGTACCCGCATGGCTCCCATAATAACCGGTGGATGCTACATATCTGTTTTGTTGCCACATATCCTCTGCCCGCTTAAGAAAGTGTAAAGCTTACTTCTCGTTCCGGACGACGATGGTTTCCAAGGCATGATAGTAAAAGCCGTTGCTCTCAACTATGGGTAAGCCCTCCCGGGCGATACATGCCTGAAGGGCACCCTCTCTTCTAAACAGATGATAATTACGCCGGTGGTCATCCAGGGCGAAACTCTCCACCACGTATACAACAGCCTGAGGCAGCAGCCCCTTCCAAGTGCGCCGCTGCCCGAAGTCACTTATGATAAGGATACCCGTGTCAGCGACGATACGGTGCGCTTCCCGCAGCATCTGGTGTCGGTCCTCTCTGGATTGGGCGTGGAGCACCAGGGAGATGATAGCGCAATCAAATTGATTGTCCTCGAACCCGGTGGCGCGGCTGTCACCGACCTGATATGATATCTCAGGTGGGCTCTTTTTTTGGGCGACAGCTATCATGCCGGGTGAGCTATCAATGCCATGGATGGCAGCGTCGGGGTTGTGCTGCTGTGCCTGTATGCATTGGTCGCCGGTCCCGCAGCCGAGATCTATAACTTGTTGCGAGTTGTACTGGTGGATGATTTGAGCGGTATACCGGCGAAGGGGAGCCAGGATGACGCCAAAGAGGCTGTCATATATAGAAGCGAACCGGCCTTCGATACTGTCGGCCATCAGTG
>JBNGDQ010000126.1:0-4402 GCA_049975285.1 Thermoplasmatota archaeon | reverse complement strand
CGGTGGCGCAAGATCCTCCCTCCATCAGGTCGCCCGTGGTGTCAGTTTCGGACGGCGGGAGGGCGTTTCCGCCCGCCTGCAGGAACGCGCCGACGGCGAGCATCACGAGTATCGCCAGTGCATACTGCTTCATTCTGGAACAATACATGAAACAGAAATTTCTCGGCGCTACTTAAATCTATGGGGATTTTTTTCGGGCAAAAAGAGGCGCTGGGAGAGAGATTTGAACTCTCGCGGGCGGGTGCCCAACAGCTCTCGAGGCTGCCGCCGTGGTCCGGACTTGGCTATCCCAGCGCAACGTTAATATGGCCGCGGTTTTATTAAAGTTACTATGAAGGTGACGGTCACCACCCGCGACGGGGAAACGACGCTCGAGATGCCGGTCCCCTATACCGGCGAGGCACTGTTCGGACGGTTGGGCCTGACCGCCGACGGGGCCCTGCTCATCGTGGGCGAAACCCCCGTCCCGCATACCGAGAAGATTCACAGCGCGCGCGTGCGGGTCATCCAGGTCGCATCGGGCGGTTAGTACAGCAATTTTTAAAAACGGCTGCACGTATACGGTTAGGCTCCCGTAGTGTAGACCGGTCAATCATTTCGGCCTCTCGAAACCCTTTTTGCTGCGCAAAAGGCGTCACGGAAAAAGGGTTGGGGTGAGCCGAAGACTCGGGTTCAAAAGCGCGGGCGTGCAGACCCCTGTTTCGTCTGCAACCGTGCGTGGAAATCCCGACGGGAGCATCCCCCATTTTCCGTTCAGACCCTGCTTTTTTGCCATGTCGTATCATAGCAACATGCGACTCTGAATCGATATTACATATAGCGATTCTTCAACTTTGTATGATTAGCACCCGTATAAAAAAGTTATTACTAACTTATTTATATTAATCTACGCATTATATACCAACGGAAAATGGAGGCATTCGAATAAAATGGAGGAAATAAAATGAGTAGTAATAAGCACATTTTGGTAGGAATTGGTATAGTGGCCGTTGTGGCCTTCGTCGCAATGGCAATGGATACTGACGCAGCTGTGACCGACTATGGCGATTTGACACTTCACGCAGGCTATGAAGACACCAACTATTCAGACATTTTCGATTTGACCGCATGCGATTTAGTACTTTCGTATACCCTCGATGTCACCAATGTGACATGTTCACCTTGGGATGGGTGGATTGAAATGGGTATTCGAGAACTGGGCGGCGGTAATTTCAACCCCGGTGCATGGGCAAGCCACCCTGGGGGCGTTGGCGGCTGGATGACCACGGGAATAGGCGACTATGCACCGAACAATGCCACACTCGACCATGATGACAAGTTTAATCTGGGCACGTCTGGCGGAGTGGGCGAACTTGTATATAATTGCACGTCGCCATTGTCTGTTGGCAGTCCTATCGGCAGTTATAGCAATTACGGCCTATGGTTTGACCGGGATAATGTAGACCCATGGCAAGATGATTCGTGGGGTATGCTTGATGGCTGGATGTATAACACCAACGGCATCTATGAGGTCAAAATATACTATCATGCTATCAACGCTACCCATGGGACCATGTTTGCAACAGTAAACAATCTACCTACCGGGTTCGTTTCCACCGGCTCTGGTTATCAGTACTACCCTGCCGGCTTGGATTTCAAGGGGGATATGACCCAGATGCAGGTATTTGCCGGTTTCTGGACTGGCAGTGGAAGCGGAACGGTTGAATTCTCTGATATCAAAGTGACTACCTGCCAGGCAGTGGCAGGGCCCGGGAGTGATCCACCTTCTGGTCCTGGTGACGCAGTCTTTTTCGGAACGCCTAGTGCTGGAACGCTCAATATGGATAACGGAGAGAAATGGATTTTCACTATTCCAGATATCGATGCATCGCTCATAACCGGCAGTAAGGCCTACAATATCGTCATCGGTGATCAAGGCTCCGGGCCCGGATGGGAGAAAATATCTCTTCAGGTGCATCAGGACTTTTATGATCCCAACCCGCCAGGATCATACTACGGTCCTGGCATGAGCTCACCACTGCTTCAGGCCTTCGGCAAATGGTGGAATGGTCCTTTGAGTAGCCATGGCTTTAATCCAGGCACTCAAGGTAGTGGTACAGGAAGTAAAAACACAGTGGGCGATGTCCCCGATTTGATGGACCTTCGTGTCGTTATGGTTCAGAATGATGATGACACCTGGCACATAGAGCCGTACTTCCGCTTGCCAGGCGGCGATTGGACCCTTTTCTATGATGGAGCTTATGATACAACGAGTGCGTTTGATCTCACTCAGTCGTTCCTCGTAGTTCAAAATGATGCAGGGGCCGATGGCTGGCTCTCATTTGGGCAACCATCCTATTTCACCATCAATCCATCGACTGTGTACGTCGATGACGACTGGGCCGGGAGTGATTTATTTGAGGAAGTCGACACAGGCAAGTACTTCGGCATAAACGCTTTTGACAACATTCAGGATGCTGTTGACAATGTGTCCGGCAGCACGGTTTATGTTGCGGCAGGAGATTATGCTGAAGAAGTGTACCTCTATAAAGAAGTAACCCTGCTAGGTCCCAATGCGGGTATTTCCGGCACCAGCAGCAGCCGTGTTGAAGAAGCAGTTGTGCACTATCCTAGTGGAATGACAGGAGGAGGTGGCTGGTGGGGTGTCGTATTCTATATTGACTCAGATAATGTAACCATAGACGGGTTTACTATAACCGATGATGAATATGATACAAGTACTGGTTACGACTATTTTACAGGCATAGCAAGTGCTGCATCCAACGATACCCAGATAGCCAACAACATCATTACCGGTTTTAACTACACCTCCGTAATTGTGTATGAAGGTTATCCCGCAACGACAGGAATCGATGGCACTCTAATCAAAAATAATTATGTCAAAAATAATCATGGACTTTACCACGCACTCTACGTGCAAGGCGTGGGGGGATTAGTGGCCAACAACACCGTGGAAAATGTTGGTGGAGCAGTCCAGATACAACCCTATTCCTGTCCTGTGGGTGG
This sequence comes from Thermoplasmatota archaeon, assembly GCA_049975285.1. Taxonomy (GTDB): domain Archaea; phylum Thermoplasmatota; class E2; order UBA202; family DSCA01; genus CAZESS01. The sequence goes on along the minus strand of JBNGDQ010000126.1, from coordinate 1,396 downwards.
AACAGTCACCAATAATACTTTAAGTGGATGGGTAAATGGAATATACTACAACTATGCCACAAAGGGTGCAGGCACCTGGGTCATTGAGGAAAACAAGATTACTCGTGCTGCTGCACCATCTTCAAAAGATTCCGTGTCCCTGATTGAAGAAACCGATATCACAGCTTTTGTCGATTCGTTTTCCCGTGCTGGAGTTAACTGGTCAGGGGTATATCTCAGGACATATGGTACTTCTGGAAGCGGCCCTGCTCCTGAAGTAGAATTCAACAACAATACCGTCAACGGTTCTGGAGAAGATGATCCATATTGGAACGAGATTAGAGACGTTCAAATTCGAAACATCGATGGGGACGCGCTCTCGATCTTTTACGGCAACACATTTACTAACTTTGATACTGGTGTTTACGTTTATAATGATGCTGATGTCACTAATGTAGAATTCCGTTACAACAATTTTATTGGCAGCAGTATCGCCGCAAACAACACAAACGCCAACGAGCTTGATGCGGAATACAACTGGTGGGGCGATTCCTCTGGACCCTATCATGCTAACGGCAACCATGGTAGTGGCGGCAATGTATCTGATAACGTAGACTACTGCCCATGGCTTAATGCGGCATATCCTAGCGGTACAGCAGTTGGACCCGTGCAGAACCTCGATACTGGTGAGTACTTCTGCACCATCCAGGCGGCCATCGACGATACGGATACGCTCGATGGGCATACTATCGCCGTGGCATCAGGGATGTATCATGAAAATGTGATCATCAACAAGGAATTGACAGTCCAGGCCGCCTCTTCACCGATTATTGATGCTGGAGGCACACCGACGAGTTCGAGTATCGTTGGTATTAAGATTACTGCCGACAATGTAACCGTTAGCGGGATGGAGGTTATAAACGCCCGCGGCGAGGATAGCGCTGGGATTCAAGTAACCACGGGTGTTAGGGGCGCAACGATACGGAACTGTACCGTTCACGATAGCAACTTTGGTATTGCCCTCTCCCAGACTGGCAGTGGCGTTGTTAACACCGTCGATCAAAATACCATATATGATATCTATTATGACGGTGGGGGTGGTGGCCTAGGAATTATCATATGGGCCAATTACGGAACAAACGATAACGTTGTTATCACCAATAACGAGATATACAACACCGCCAGATGGGGGATTGGACTCGGCACCAATGACGTAGGGTATGTTTGCTCCAACAATATTATCTCCGGTAATTACATTCACGACAACAGTTTAACAAGCTCGGTAGGCATAGGGATACAACGTGCCCATAACAATACCATCACCGATAATACCATATCGGGCAACCAAATCGGCATTGGCCTTAACGTCGGCTCCAGCGACAATCTCATTGCAGATAATGAAGTAGCAGACAACGAG
>JBNGDQ010000125.1:2102-4422 GCA_049975285.1 Thermoplasmatota archaeon | reverse complement strand
AGCCCCACAGGCTCTCCAGGCCTGCGCCTTTCCGAGCTGGGCTACCTCAGCAGTTCGTAATTGTAGCGCGTTATTTCTTCCACATGGAGGGATAGGTGCCCTTGTGCATGAGTACGCGCTTGGTGTCCACGGCGATACCCTGATCTTTTTCCATGATGTCACGGGTGGATAGCTGTGCGAAGCCGATGGCGACGCCTTCGCCTTTCAGGCTCAGGATAGCTACCTGGCTGCCGGGGATGATGCCCGTGTCCACCTGCAGGATGCCGGCAACTGCCAGGTCGGCACCATGGCAGATGGCGTCGACGGCTGAATCACGGATAACGACCGCCGGGAGGTGGAGGAGTACATCCTCCAGGGGTCTTATAATGTTTGTTATCTCTTCGTCGCCTTCTTCCTGCCAGAATTGATAGGCGTCGAGAACGTCATGTAACGAGTATGCTTCGTCCTCGGTGAAGCGGCCGCTTCTCGTCCGGCGGAGCTCGTGCATGTGGGCCCCGCATCCCAGTTCGTCACCGATGGCCTCGCAGAGCACCCGGATGTAGGTGCCGCCTTCGCAGGCCACCCGGAATAATACATCACGCCCCTTGATCTCGAGGACGTCTATCTCGTATATCTCCCGGTCGCGTTCCTCGCGTTTGACGGCTGCCTGCTCCGGGGGCATCTGGGTAACGGTGCCCACCTGGGCCTGGCAGGCAGCTCGTATATCCTCCTCGTCTTTGTCGCCGTGCAGGCGCATTACTGTCACGTATTCCTTGCCGGCCTCGTGGAGCAGCCCGATGGTCTTGGTGGCGTTGGACAGCGCAACGGGGAGTACACCGGTAACATCGGGATCGAGGGTGCCCCCGTGGCCGGCCTTGTCGAGGTCGAATATATCGCGGACCCAGGCGGCGACCTGATGCGACGTCGGACCAGCGGGCTTGTCCACGATGACCACGCCGTTGTGGATGTGCTCCTCCATGCTCCGATGGATGGGTCGCTTGCCGTAATGGGGATTCGTGGTGGCCTCCGCCTTTATCAGACGGCGTCTCTGCTGGGACCGCATGATTCAGGTCAAATACCCGCTTCTCTTATAAATGCTTTGCAGGTGACAATGATTAAATGCCCGCTTGCGTTATAGCGACAATGAAACCCGCGGGGATGACGCTCTGTATCGTGATACTGCTGGCATGCTGCTTTTTCTACATCGAGAACGACGGCACCTCAATGATGCAGGGAGACATCCTGTACGTGGGCGGGTCCGGCCCCGGCAATTACTCCAGTGTGCAGGCCGCGCTCGATGCTGCAGCCGACGGGGACACCGTGTACGTGTACGATGACAGTGCTCCCTACAGCGAGCGTGTCGTCGTGACCGCAAGTATCCATATGACGGGTGAGAACCACACTACGACGATTATTGACGGCGGCGGGATGGGATCGGTGGTCACTGTCGCTGCGCCGGATGTTGTGGTATCCACGCTGACGGTCCGGAATAGCGGAGCGAACGGCAGCACCCGGGGAGGCATACTGCTCGAATCCACGGGTTGTATCGTTCGAAATGTCGTGCTGCGGGACAATGAATACGGGGTGATATGTCGGGGCGATGACCATCACGTGGCTGCTAATCTGGCTCAGCAGAATATAGGAGGGGTATACATCCAGGATGCCACGGGGTGCCTGGTTGAAGAGAACATGCTGGATGGAAACCAGTTGATGGGCATCGCGCTGCTGCAGGATACCACGGATAATATCATCAAGAACAATCGAGTCATGAATGGAAGCACCGGCCAGGGCATCCTCGTCGGTGGTACCGGCAACAGAATCGAGGGCAACGTGGTCAGCGACCAGCAATATGGCGGCCTGCAGCTCCTCTCGTCGGGTAACGTCGTCGTCAACAATTCTTTTTTTTCATGTGGCCTGGGAACCATGTATGACTATCAAAGCAACGTCCTCCATGGCAACACGGTCAACGGCAAACCACTCATCTACCTGGAAGACACGTCGGATGTGACTGTGGAGCACGCGGGGCAGGTCTTCCTCGTCCACTGCACCGGCATAACGGCGCAGGGGCTACAGCTCTCCAATACCACGGTGGCCGTCCAGCTCTTCGAGTCCTCCAGCTGCCACATCCGGGATAACGAGATATCGGGTAACCTTGAGGGCGTCATGCTCTGGAACGCCTCGGATAATACCATCAGCGGCAATGATATCTTGGATAACGTATTCGAGGGTGTCAACGTGGGACCATTCAGCCATCGCACCCTGATAACGGGCAACGTCATCAGCGGGAACAATAGGGGCATCTATCTGTGGTCCGAGGAAAACACCGTGACGGATAACACCA
>JBNGDQ010000125.1:0-2002 GCA_049975285.1 Thermoplasmatota archaeon | reverse complement strand
ACCCGCGCGGTCTCCCTGCACTACGAGAACACGGGCAACGTCATCAGCTCCAACGAGATAACAGGCAGCGAGTACGGCGTCGACATCAGCCCCTCCAGCAACAGCAACGACGTGCTCGCCAACACCTTCACCGGCAACGAGGTCGGCGTCTGGATTGGCTCCACGGGCAACGTCATCAGGTACAATAACTTCTATGACAGCGAACGACGCGATGCCACGTTCATCTCCGCGGACCGCACGCCATTGGTGCCCCACAACCGCTGGAACCAAAACTACTGGGGTCGCCCCCACGTGCTGCCCAAACCGATATTCGGATGGCGGCTCCCGTTTCCCTGGCTCAACTTCGACTGGCGCCCCCTCATGCAACCCTACGACGGCTAATCCCCGGGATACCAGCGGCAGTCCGTCTTATCCATGGGGCAATGCTGCTTCGTCTTACAGGGCGGCCCAGCATTATCGAAGATAACCGGCGTGGCTTTTCTCACCAATCCAAGCATCTTCCAGGCAAGCGCCCGTATCTCCCACTGCGCATGGAGACAACACCGGAGCTCAAAAAAATTGTGGAGAGACCGCGCGTTCATGGTCACAATGATCTTGGTGCAGGCCGCATTGGGCAACACGTACCGGGCATCCTCCGTGGGCACATCCTCCTGGAGCTCCTCATAGATATCCCAGATAGCCTGCATCGCCGCACGGTATCGTTCTTCGTTCCCGGAGGCAGCGATGGACGGCGGCGTCACATAGTCACGCTCAGATTCCACGTAGCGCTGCGACTGCTGTGAATAGGAGGCAATGCGATGTCGGACGAGCTGATGGGTAAGCGAACGTGACACGTCGGAGATGCCGAAGGTGTAGGAGGCATGCTCGATGACTGACTCATGACCGAGATTAATGACGTAGCGGAGCATGCTGCGGAGCTCATCCGGATCATCTTTTCGCAGCTCAGTGATGCTGCTCTGAGAATGCGTGAGCTTGGCAGCCATAGCAGACAGCACGTCGCCTTCAGGAGTATATGAGAGCAGCTCTACCTGCACGTTATTCCCGTTCCCGTATGAGTTCAAGCAGCCCGAAAGGGTCATCCAGCATGGAGAGTTCCTCCCGCCCGATGACAGGGATACCAGCGATGTTGGTCCGCGTGCAAGTCTCCATAAACAGGACGGAGGGCCGTTCCATGACCCGGGATACATCGGAGAGCACGCGGGCTCGCTCCCGAATCCGGCTGCATTCCGTCGCGATGAGCAGCAGCTCGTCCATAAACTGGGAGATGGCATTAAACGGCGACCGGTCCGTGGGCATGATAGATATGTTCAGGGCTTCAAGCAGCGCCAGCATGCGGTCACTGATACGCCGGTGGACCTCCATCTCGTGCGCCTGGACGAAAGCGGCCAGGTCCAGCGGCTGCAGGATATCCTCACCGAGGAGCTCGGCTAGTTTCTCCGCCATCTCGATGGTGGCCCGCTCGCCCTGCTCATACATGCGTATCGTCCGACGTGATACACCGGTCATCCGTGCCAGTTGCCCCAGGGAGATATCCTGATCGTTTCGGAGACTCCGGAGACGCTCACCGTCCAGCCGGACGTAGAAGCCACCGGGCGCGGCGCAGATAAGCGGCGGTACACCGCTCAGGTAGTCATGCAGCGTGTCAAGCGTGATGATGGGAACATTATATCGATAATAGACCACCTCGTCCTCCAGCGGCCCGGCTCCCGTCCGGTTGCCGATGAGGAGGGGAATTCCTTCGAGGTGTTTCGCCAGAAAAAGAAGCTCCTGGGCGACCTCCTCGCTCAGGGCGTCGATATTGTTGAGCACTTTGACCAACAGGAGGGCGTTATCCCGGCGGGCCACGAAGTCAAAGCTAGACGGGCGGATGGTGCACACCCCGGAAATGTAGAAGCCAGCCCGGGCCAGCAGCTCCCTGGTATCCTCCAGGAGTTCCTTTTTCATCAAAAGTCAAATACTGCTCTCTTATATAAAAGATTTATGTGGCTCGGGGTCGACGATA
>JBNGDQ010000124.1:0-4504 GCA_049975285.1 Thermoplasmatota archaeon | reverse complement strand
GGTCAACGTGCTCTCCGAGGAGGCCGGCTTCGTGGATAATGACGGCACGTATACCATGGTGCTGGATCCCATCGACGGGACCCGCAACGCGGTGAACGGTGTACCCTTCTACTGTACGTCGATCGCGATAGGACAACGGGAGCTCAGCGACATAGTCTACGGATTGGTTCGCAACCTGCCCACTGGGGATACCTATACGGCTGAAAAAGATCAGGGCGGCGCCTGCAACGGCCGACCGATAGCGGTGCAGACCCGCGCGGAGCCATTGTTGTCCCTCGTCCTGGGCACCTCGGGCAACGAACAGGCCTGGCAGCGGGTACGCCGGCATCACATCCGGGCGCTCGGCGCCGCAGCGCTGGAGATGTCTCTGGTAGCCGCCGGGGCACTGGATGCCTACTATCAGGCCAATGACTACCTCAGAGTGACGGATTTCGCAGCCGGGACCCTGCTGGTACGGGAGGCAGGCGGCGCCGTGTACGACAGTAGCGGTGAGGAACTCAATGTTCCATTGCGCCTCGACGTGCGGAGCAGCGTGCTCGCAGTGGCCGACCCTGCAGTGCGGGAGGTGATCCTGTGACCTGGGGTATTATCTGTAAACCATCAAAACCGTCGTTCGCCGTGGCGGACCAGATATATCCCCTGATGGACGACGTGCTGCTGGAAAAAAAAGTGGCGGCTCAGTTGGGCCAGGAGGGCTACACGATCCGGGAGCTCGGCGACAGGGTAGACCGGCTGGTGGTCATCGGGGGAGATGGCACCATCCTGATGGTCATGCGGAAGATATCGAAGCCCATGTTTACCATCAACACCGGCCAGGTTGGATTCATGACCGAGGCCAGCGTGGAGGACGCCGTGGAGAGCATGAAAAAAGTGCTCCGGGGCGAGTGTTTCACCGAGGAGAGGATGCGCATCAAGACCGTACTGAACGGCTCACGATTGCATGACGCCACCAATGAAGTGACGGTGCATACCTCCGCCGTCGGCAAGATCCTGTCACTGCGCCTGCTCATCGACGGCGTGGTTACTGAGGAGCTCGATGGTGACGGTATGATCATCGCCACGCCGACCGGCTCCACCAGCTACGCGCTCTCCGTCGGAGGGCCCATCGTGGATCCATCCATTGAAGCATTCGTGGTCGCTCCCATGGCTCCCTTCCGTCATACGGCATCGCCGCTCATCATACCCGCTGACAAGACCCTCGAGATCAAAATCATGGGAAAGCGCGATGCAACCGTGGTGACCGACGGCATCCAGGAGGGCACGCTGTCCCAGCAGGGAACACTGGAGCTATCGCTGTCCGAGAACACGGCCTCGTTCATCCGTCTGGAGCGGAATTTCTACCGGAAGGTCTACGAGACACTGGCCTTCCACACCAAGAGGCACGAAGTATGAAGAGCATCCGGGGCATCGAGCGAAGCGTGCTCGACCTGATAAAGGAGAGCGCCCGTGAGGTGTACCCCAACGAGTTCGGGGGATTCCTGTCCGTCGGTGATGACCCCGCCGTGATATCAGAAGTCGTCCTGTTGCCCGGCACCATCTCTGGGAGCACCCATGCCATCTTCCGGCTGGACATGTCACCGCCAGATAGCAGCATCGTGGGCACCATTCATTCGCATCCCTCACCGCGGCCGACACCATCCGAGGCAGATCTGCACCTGTTCCAGAAATACGGCCGCATCCATATCATCATCGCCGCGCCCTACGACGATGCATCCTGGCGGGCCTACGACCATCACGGTCAGCGTATCTCCCTGGAGGTGATAGAGGAATGAAGGAGGACATCCGGCGGGCGCTGGAGCGCGCCCATGAACGCGACCGATCGTTTTCCTCCGGGCGTATCCTGGGGTCGATGTGCACAGAGCCGCATCCCGCAGCGCTGGAAGCCTACCAGAAATTCCTGGAGACCAACCTGGGTGATGCAACGCTGTTCCCCGGCACGAAGGAACTGGAGCGGCAGGTGGTCAACAAGGTCGGCGCGCTGCTCAACGCTCCATCATCGGCAGATGGACAGATGACCTCGGGGGGTACAGAGTCCAACCTCACGGCGCTATGGGTGCACACGCAGCTGCAGGGCACGAAAACAGTCGTGGTGCCGGAGCATGCTCATTTCTCCTTCCGGAAGGCTGCGTCACTGATGAACCTGGAGCTGAAAACGCTGCCCTGCCGCAATCACGTGGCTGACACCGAAACGCTGCCCGACATGCTCGACGGCAACGTGGCCTGCGTGGTCGCCGTGGCGGGCACCACCAACCTGGGGCTCGTCGACCCCATAGAAGCGATGGCGGCATACTGCCGCGAAGCAGATGTACCACTGCATGTCGACGCGGCCTTCGGGGGCTTCGTGTTACCGTTTCTCCACCAGCTCGGCATGTCCGACAAGGCATTTGATTTCTCTATTGACGAGGTAAACAGTATATCGCTCGACCCCCACAAGATGGGCATGTCAGTCATCCCATCCGGCCTGCTCCTGCTCCGCAACGGCGAATGGTTTGAACGCATCGCCGTCCAAGCCACCTGCACGCATACCCGGCGGCAGCTCTCGTTACTGGGAACCCGACCCGGGGCAGCCGCCGCTGCCACCTATGCCGTCCTACAGGAGCTGGGATGGGACGGCTACTGCGACGTCGTCAGACGATGCATGGACACCACGCGGCACGCAGCCGAGCGGCTCAACGCGGCTGGCTTCACACTGGTCACGGAACCCGAGACAAACGTCGTGGCCGCCCAAGTAGATAGTCCACAGCGCGTGGCGGATGAACTCGCCGAACACGGCTGGATGGTCGGAGTCAACGAGCCAGATGGAGCGCTCCGCCTGGTGATGATGCCCCACGTGAAAAAGACATTAATAGACAGCTTCGTTTCAGACCTAAAAGCGGTGGCGACATGAAAGAGCTCGAGAAATCACTGCAGCAGGCGCCCATCATTGACCGGGGTACATATCGCTACGTCGTGCATCCCATCACGGATGGCATTCCCGCCATCGAGCCAGCCCTGCTGGAGGAGGTAACGGAGCGGATGCAGCGTGAGCTGCCCGACTGTGACCGCATCGTGACCACTGAAGCCATGGGTATCCCTATCGCCGCGGCGCTGTCGCTGCGCACTGGCATTCCCTTCACGATTATCCGGAAGCGAAGCTATGGGCTCCCCGGCGAGGTCTTCGTCGAGCAGGTCACCGGGTATTCCTCCTCGGAGCTCTACATCAACGGTCTCAAGGAGGGCGACGAGGTGGTCTTCGTCGACGACGTGGTCAGCACCGGCGGGACGCTCATCGCAGTCATGGCTGCACTCCGCAACATGGGCGTCACGGTCAAAAAGATTCTGGTGGCCGTCAGCAAGGGCGATCTCCCGGCAATCGAGGAGCAGGTGGGCATGCCTATAAATACCTTGGTGGACATAGCCGTAAACGATGGCGTCGAAATCAGATCTCGACACTGATAAGCTTCTATCGCTCGCCGAGGGCTGCCGACGGGTACTCGTTCGACTGCCCGACGGTCTGCTGCATCATGCCCCTACCATTAGTGATGCATTGCGGTCAGCGGGCATCGAGGCCATCATCTCGGCGGATGCTTGCTACGGGGCCTGCGACTGGAGCGGAAGCCACGCCAATGTGGACAGAATCATCTATATCGGCGAGGCACCGATGCCCTCGCTTGAGGGATGCTATCCGGCTCCAGCGGTCTTTCTCCCGGTCCCGGCGCCGCATGATGTCACCCCAGCTATCGAGAAGGCGCTGCCAGTGCTCTTGGGAAGCGTCGTCGGCGTGGTCACCATTACGCCCTACATTGATCAGCTGGATGCGGCTGTCGAACGGCTCGAGGATGCTGGCTTCACCGTGATAGTGGGAGAGAAGAGCCGCCGCGTCGCTTATGACGGCCAGATTCTCGGCTGTGACCTCACCGCGGGCAGCTCGATCGCCGGCCGCGTGGATTGCTTTCTCTACATCGGAGATGGCATGTTTCATCCGCTAGGGCTTGCCCTGACAACGGAGAAGCCCGTCGTCGTGGCGAACCCGGCGGAGCGTCGAGCCCTGCGGCAGGAGCTCACGGAGGAGCGGGATGCACTGCTCAAGCGGCGGTACGCCCAGATTGCCCGCGCCGGGGCTGGCCACCGCGTGGGCATCGTCATCGGGAAAAAGCTGGGGCAGCATCGCGCTGAGCTGGCGGAGCGGTTGAAAGAAATGGCGGAGCAGCATGGCTACAGGGCGGCGATGGTGACCGTGGATGTATTGCAGCCGGAGCGGCTTGACCATCTCGGGATGGATTTCTACGTGTCAACGGCCTGTCCCCGCGTGGCCATCGATGACGCCGCCCGCTTCAGACAGCCGCTGCTCACGCCGATAGAATTCGAAATACTGGTCGGTGAGCGGGACTGGAGTGAATACGAGTTCGACCAGATCGTGTAAACCGGACCTTTTTCGTCTAAATGTTGATGTAGACCACGTCGGTCAGCGTGGCCTCGTCCTGATTGCCGGCGGTGTCGTAGGCTATCACCTTGAGGGTATAGG
>JBNGDQ010000123.1:0-4556 GCA_049975285.1 Thermoplasmatota archaeon | reverse complement strand
ATGGTTTCCCGCTGGTTGGTGACTCCGATGGCCTTGATATCTCCCGCGGTTACACTGCCCGCTTGTAATGCCTGGCGTATGGCGGTCTGCATCGCTGTCCATATCTCATAGGGGTCGTGCTCCACCCAGCCGGGCCGGGGATATTGCTGGGGGAAGGGGCAGCGTCCCTCGCCGTGCAGCCTGCCGTGGCTATCGAACAGGAATGCCTTGGCGCTCGAGGTTCCCTCGTCCAGGGCCAGAATGAATTCATCGGCTGTTTCCATCATGGCTGCCTCTCGTGGCTCAGATGCCGCTACAACTAGAATAATTTACTTAACGTTTTCCCGTTGCCAGGGATAGCATCCTTTAAGATTTAAAAAGTGCCGCCGGTTACATCTGTGACGCGGATGGATAAAAGTGCCTTTGAACGATTCTATTCGAAGATATTCACTATTCCAAAGAAGCGGATATCAGTGACGCTTGGAGTTATCACTATCGCTATCGCGTCATTGCAGTATAGTATCGCCCGGGCGTTTTTCGCGCAGCGGTATTTTTTTCTCGGGTTGCTGCTCATCGTGCTCATCCTGGCGGTGGGGCGGACCATCAACCTGGCCTTCAATGGCCGCCGGGTGTTCTTTCTCGCGTTGCTGCTGCTCATCTTCATTGAGGCCTTCGACTTCATCGTGTATCATCTCGGGTTTCCCTATCTGATATCACTGACGCCGGCGGTCATCTCCTCGTTCTTGACTATCATCCTCTACTTTTGCTCTGAAGCCCGGGAGGCCAACGTGTACGTCCTCAGCCTCAGCATGGTCTTGCTGCTGTATCCCTTCAGCTACTTCTACTTTGACTTGTACTATGATCTACCGGCGCATTTCGAGGTGCAGGGGCTCACCGCCGGTTATGTCTTCATCGCCGTTGTCGGCGTCATCGCGGGGCATGCCTACCTCCGGTTTTTGGACACCGAGCGGGGCTTCAACATCAAATCATTCTTCCGGGCCTTCCTGCTCTTCTGGCTGACCGGTAACCCGGCGTACTTTGAGGCCCGCCTTAAAGAGGTTGCCACTCGCATGCAGGGATGGGTCCGCTGTCTCTCCATCGGTGACGTCCGGGTGATAGCCAACGCGTTCCATCCTGGTCCGCTGCGAAACGTGGGCGGGGCCCGTCTCGTTCACCGGGTGCTCGAACAACCCCGGACCATGTACCTCCACTCGGCGACCACGCACGACCGCAATGTGGTCAGCGCGGCGGACGTTGAAGCGGTGATCCAGCATATCTCCTGCGGCGACGTGGAGCTACAGGCACATCGACCCTTTTGTATCGAGGGAGACGAGTTCACCGTGACCGCTTTCCCGTTCGATGCCTTCCGGTTGCTGATAGTGAGCGGGACCATCATGATTGATGATTTGCCCCCGGAGGTGCAGGAATACGCTGACAGCCTGGGAGAAATCCTGGTCGTCGACGCGCATAACGCCTACCGGAAGGAGTACGATGTCACGCCCGCTCAGGTGGAGGAAATCAAATCCCTCATCCGGCAGGCCGCGGAGACCGAGGCTGAGCCGGCTGACATGCGCTATGCCTTTCGGAAGAAAGCCGTGGCTTCTCAGAACATCTGTGGCTACCTGGCCCTGCTCCGCCTTGACTATGGGGATGAACGCTATGCTCTGTTCATGATCGACGCCAACAACATCGACCTCTCGTTCCGGCGGGACATCGAGGCATTCTTCGAGGAGCAGGATATTCACCCCGTCGTCGTCTCCACGGACAATCACGCCAAGACGGGGATGCCGCCCAGCCTCGAGTATCAGCCGGCGGGAGACCATCCCAGCGACGTCTCCACGGTCTTCGAGTTCCTCGAGGAATGCAACCCGCGCGCTACCATCGAGCCGGCCATCAGCTACGGCAAACAATCCGTCGCCATCAACGTCATCGGCGAGCATTTCTTCAATGATCTCGAGGGTGCAGTGCGCTCCATCGGCAAACAGGCTGTTATTCTCTTCTTCCTTGTCATCTCGCTGCAGCTCATCCTGGCTATGCTGACCGGGTTCGCGCTCGTCTAAAAAAGGGAGGGGATGAGAAGGAGGGCGGAGGAAAAAAAGACCCTCCTTCGGGAGGACGTGGCCCGTGTGTGCCCATTTTAGGGCGCTGTATTGACACCCGGGCGCGCTTCTCATGTCTTTATCTGCCAGGGGATATATAAGCGAGGGGAGGGGGGGCGCCTGGCTGTAGTTTATAAGGCTTCCGATTTTTTTGCATTCGTGCGTGGCATAGGGCCCAGATTTAAATATGACCGGTCTATGTCGGAAACTACCATGATGTCGTCTACGAATCTGTTGATACTGATAGAACTCCTTGTTCTGGCGGTCGAGGTCGTCGTTATATTTTTGTTGCTGTCGCATCTCCGGGGTATGAACCGGCATAGTGGGACGCTGGAGGACCACATCGATAAGCTTGACGCGCATATCACCAAAATGGATCAACACATCATGGAACTCGAGCGACATCAGGTGCAGGCGGAGGAAAACATCGGCCGGCTGGCCAACCGTGTCGGCTTGCCGGATACTGACGTGCCGGGCACTGAGGATGAAGAGTGACCGAGCTGTCGGTGGGTTACCGCAGTGAATGCAGCATCGTGGCCAGCCAGATAATGATTTTTTCCAGCAGCGTCTGATGCTCCAGAGGCATGCTGATTTGGAGGGATTCCCAGGGGCTCTGAATTCCGCCGGCGTCCTTCGTCTTGGCGCGGATGGCGAAGGAGCCTTGCTCGGTCCAGGTGTGGGATAGCGTGAGGGGTTCTCCTGACTGGTAGGGGCCCTGCCAGCCGCTGTCGCTGCCGTCGCCCCAGTCAATATAATAAAAGATGTCGTCGCTCTCGGCGTCCGTGGCCTGGAACGTGTAGGTGTATTCCTCACCGGCTTCTCCGCGGCCCGGGCCCTCTATGGATGGTGCCCCGGGCGGGGAGTTGTCGGTCTCCGATACCAGCATCTGTTTCAGGGGGCTGAAGTCGCCCCATCCCCGGGCGTCATTGTATCCCTGCACCCGGTAATAGTAGGCGCCTTCGGATCGGCCAGTGACGTCGTAGTGGCTGGCGGTGATATCATCGGACAGCGTGGTGATTTCCTCATAGGTGGCCAGGGGAGATATGTCGTCCACGTAGAATCCGTCGCCCAGAGTGCGTCCGTCGGTGGTGTACCGGAAGCGCAGGAAGATGGATTCGCCGGCATACTCGTCCAGGTCATATTCTTGGTACTGCCAGCCATTGGAGTTGCCCGTGAATCCGTCGATGACGTCGTAGCAGCGGCCGTCCCGGCTGACCTCCACGCAGGCGTAATCCCAGTTCTCCTCGATGTCATAGAAGCACCAGAATGAGAGCTGCAATCCCTCGACGACGGGAATCGGCATAGCGGTGGTCATCGTGGAGACATCGCTGTCTTCGTTGCGGGGGCCATAGCTGCGCTCGCCTGCATGACAGGCTGCCGTCGTTGCGGCGAATCCGTCGTACGTCCAGCCGGTGTGGTCGTCTTCGGCGTGGTCGATGTCGTAGGAGAGGCCCTGGAGTTCGTCGAGCTGGAACCGGCTTGCCTGAGCGGTCGGGTTTTGTTCCTCCCAGACCACGGTATAGGCGCCGTCCGGGTCGGTGGACATGTCAGCGATACGTGGCGGCAGCACCCGGGCGGTCACGTTGCTGATGCTGGCGGCTTCTTCCAGCAGGAGCATGGCTCCTTCAAAGTTTTCTGCTACGACCTGCTCCAGCGTGGAGGCAGGTGGATGGAACTCCTGGCAGGCCTCGATGGTGTAGGTAAACGTGGTGGTGCCCTGCACATAGTGAGCGTGACCGTAGGCCCAGTCAACCGTGTCCCCGGTGGTGGGATACAATCCGGCGGCTTGCGTCGGCGTATAGGTCCCGGAGCCATCCTGCGACGTCATCAGGGCTGCCATGGATTCTCCTATATGGGTGAGATAGTCGCTGTCGGGGGCCTGCACGTCGCCGGAATACCCCCATGGCCACAGGATGAGTTCCCCGTAGGTGTGCCAGGAGATAGCCGCGGCAATCGAGTTTTCCAGGAACATATTCCTGATTGCCTGGGTTTCCAATTCCGAGAAGGGAGCGGGGCCGCAGTAGACGCTATACGCCGGAAAATGCGTCAGCGATGCATCGCCCAGGGAGCCCCAGGCACCCCACGGGTCGCCGTTGCATGCACCGGCATAATTTCGATTGAGGTCCACGCCGTAGGTGTCGCTCTCCGGGAAGTAATGCCGGTTTTTCCGCCAGTCGTTCCCCTGATCATGGTCATAATGGTAGCCGTCCGGGTTGACGCAGGGGACAATCCATATCCGCCGGTTGTCCACGAGATCGCCGATGGAGGCATTGAATATATAGGAGGTGGTGAGCGTCTGCGCGATATGGAGACAGATCTCCAGGGAGGGCCATTCCCGGGCGTGGTGCAGTCCCATGAAGAAGACGCCGGGTTCACCCTCGTCGACCCCTGGATTATCGGATATCTCCAGGCACCATATCGATCGGTTCTCATAGCTCTGGCCGATACTGTACAATCGCGTGATATCTGGATAGTTAT
>JBNGDQ010000122.1:0-4565 GCA_049975285.1 Thermoplasmatota archaeon | reverse complement strand
GTGCTAATTGGCAAACATGCAGCGCGTGTTGCTTTTGGGTTCATGGGCACCAGCCCTTTTTTCTCACGAGGCCAGGGTAGCATCTCATCTGCTGTCAGGCGAAACGTTTTAAACAGCCGGGATTTGTATCATTCAATGCGATATCTACCCGTCGTGCTCATACTGCTGCTCCTCTGTTTTTCCTCGCTTACGCTGGCCGACGACGGCTCCCGCGCCTAGGAGGTCAAATGGTACGAGCTCCATCCCAAGACGGGCGGCGGCTACATGACCGTGTTCCTGTCCTCCGAAAGCTGGACTGAGACCAATTTCCACTACCACTGGGGTGGCGGCCGGATATACGAAAACTACACCAACAACCTCCAGTTCACGGCTACCACGCTCGTCTACGGGGACGGCGATACCCATACATTAGAGCTCTACGACGTCGACGACCTGGCCTGGGTCACCATCGCCGGAGACGAAGTCCTCCGCGTCGAGATGACCGACGATGTACCAGCGAACGGGACGGCCAAGGTCACCATACCAGAGGGAGACCATCTCCTGCGGGTACACTGGCGGGAGGAATGCTGCAGTGCATCCGTCGGCTTCCATATGCCGGAGGAACTCTACACTCCCCGCGACGATAGCACCAATCAGGCGCCGGGATTCACCGGGGCAGCGATGACCGCCGCGATAGCGCTCTATCTATTCTGGAGACGGAAGGAAAGCCGTGCGTGAGCTGCATGCATCGCCTTATAGATTGTCGTAGAGGGAGGTAAATTTTGCATTACAGTTGGGGCACCGGATGGTATCCGGCGGTACCATTTTTCCGCAGCCGTGACATCGTTTCATGTCCCGGAAATCCTCACCTGGCTGGCTCCCCGGCAGCAGCCGCTCGGGCACCAGGCCGGCGATGAGCAGGAGGCCCCCGGCGGCCATGAGGACTACCAGTGCGCCATCGGGTAGATAGCGGGCTAAAACGTTGACTGAGACAGGATCTATCGTAGCCAGACCCAGTATACCCAGGAGCAGCATGACCGCTCCGACGGCCACGTATCCAGCTCGCATCGTCTGATAATCAGTTGTTTCACTTAAAGACTTCGAAAATATTTGCTGCCGGACGATAGTTCCCTCAGCCGGAGCGCTCGCCGAAAAAAGCATCGATCCGGTCTTCCTGCTCCTCCGCCTCATGGTACCCCAGGCGGACGTTCCGCCGGATAGCGTCGGCGCTGAAATCAGTCACCCGCCGCGCGTATGAACCCGTGGTGAAAAACACGTCGCCGTGCTCCTGGCTCAGCAGGGTCATCATGTCCGCATGCTTGCCGTCCAGCAGCGTATGGTAGAGACCGAGCACGTAGTCGAGCGGATTGCCGATGTCATGTTGCACGTGCTCGTGCGGGGCGAACGGGGACAGCGCCATGATCTGCACGGTATCACGCCCGAGCTCCAGGGCCGCCCGTATGGGGAATCCCTCGGTGACCCCGCCGTCCACGTAGCAGTGCTCTGCCCCGTCAACGTCATACCAGAGCGGGGTGAACACGAATGGTATCGCCAGGGATGCAGCCACGGCTGCACTGAGCTCCATCTCGATGTCCCGGGGCACGTATTTTCGCTCGGTGTCGTTGATGTCGGTCACCACGCATTGAAAGGCCGTCTCGGCGAAGCTCTCCCAGGATACATCGTGGTGCTCCATGATGTCGGCGATAGTACGGCGGACCGCCTCGATGTCCACCTCGCCCCATGAGCGCACCACGTTCAATCCCTTCCGGAGCGGGGCAGGACGGAAAAACTGCCAGGGCTCCGCGTCGAGGAGTTCTTGTTCGATGGTCTCCCCGTCCAGCCCGGCTGCCATGAAGACCCCGAGCAGGGCACCCCCGCTCGTGCCGGTGATGATATCGGGCGTGTAGCCCTTCTCATCGTGGATGAACTTCCAGGCCCCGATGTACGAGGTGGCATGGGCCCCGCCGCCGGAGAGCGCGAGCACCTTGGTGAGCGTTTCAGCCATAGCATGGCATAGAACAGCGGCATTTTAATGGTTCGCCTGGCACGGCGGGACCGCTAACCATTAATGAGGGATGTGTATACCATGTCATGGAAGTTCTGGACGCCATCCGGCAGCGACGGAGTATCAGGCGGTACACGGATGAACCAGTGTCACGCGAGCACTTGGAGACCATTATCCAGGCTGGCCGGTTTGCTCCTTCCGCGGAAAACCGGCAGCCGTGGCGGTTCATCGTTATCACGGACCGGGATACCATCGCCCGGCTGTCCACCAAAATCAGGGAAGGCCTTCGCAGGCTGCTCAAATACCGCTTCATTGTCCAGTTGTGGCTAAAGGAACTCCGGAATCGGGACGTCCTGAAGCTGCTGTACGGGGCAGCACATGCCCGGCAGGACATCATCTTTTTCGATGCTCCCGCGGTTATATTCATCGTGACGACTGACCTGCTGTTCAACGACGAATCCTGTGCTTGTGCAGCGCAGAATATGATGCTGGCCGCGCATGCCCTCGGACTGGGCAGCTGCTGGATTGGCTTTGCCTCGGTGCTCGGCCTGAAAAAGATGATGCTGCGGGACATCGGGGTGCCGGAGGACTATCACATCGCGGCCACGCTCGTCGTCGGCCATCCCAAGGGGAACCCGCAGCCTCCCATGCGAAACCCGATGGCTGATGTCATCAACTGGATTGAGTAGCCACGCCGAAGACTGTGTGCATAATTAGCAAGGTTTATAAATTGCATGCCGTTCTATTTGATTGGAGGTAGACTATGAGAGGCAACCAAAAAATATATGGATGTGTACTTCTGGCAGTGGTGCTGTTGCTGCCGCTTTCCGTTGGTATGGTGCCGGTACCTGTGCTGCACGACGTCGATGCAGTATCCGAGGATGCCTGTGAGGCAGATGTTGTTCCGCTGGAGAACCCCCAGGTGGAAGACCGAAGATGGGATGTAAAAATATTTGGCCTGCTGCCCATCCTCCCGCAGTGGTATCTCCGGCATGTCGACATCGTATCTGCGATGTTCTACGAGGAGAGTGATACTCCTGCATCGCTCTATCTATCGCTCGAGGTGCGGGACCTGCAGGATGCAACGGTGCTATTCGAGGCGGTGTATGCAGTCGGCTGGACGCTTGGCAACACGCATTATAGTACGGTTCTCCACGTGCGGCCGGATGGCGTCCATAATTTCCTCGTTGGCCGGTCGGTTGACGGGGACGACGACATCGAGGAATGGGAGCTCTGCGAGGGCGCCTTCGACGCAGCGGCCAACGTGCTCACCTGGAAGATGCCAAAAACAGCCATCGGCAACCCGCCGCAGGGCGCCCGGCTGGAAAACATTCACCCACATACTCATCTCCGTCCCACCGGGGAGGCAACGCTCCCGCCGATCGATCTGTTCAAGGACCTGTCTCACAACGCCAGAACCACGACCGAGTACATAATCCAGTACTGACTCCTTTGGGCATCATAGCTCCTGCTGCATGCAATCCAAAAAGTAGTTATATCCATATTTGATACCCGCAGGCATGAAGGACGCACTCGCGAATCCGGCACCGCTAGGGCTCATGGGCTTCGGCATGACCACGGTGCTGCTCAACATCCACAACGCGGCACCCGATACGTATGCATTGGGCTCGATGATACTGGCCATGGGCATCTTTTACGGTGGCCTTGCTCAAATCTTTGCTGGCATGCTTGAATACCGGAAGGGCAACACGTTTGGCGTCACCGCGTTTGGCTCCTATGGCCTGTTCTGGTTGTCGCTTGTTGCGTTGCTCATCCTGCCCGATGTGATTGACGGCGTTGCGTCGACGAGCACCTCGTTCATGGGCTGGTACTTCTTCATGTGGGGACTGTTCACCATGCTCATGTTCGTCGCGACGTTGAAGCTCAACACCGGACTCCAGTTCGTGTTCGCCACGCTGTTCATCCTGTTCTATCTGCTGGCGCTGCGGGACTGGGGCTACATAAGCGGAGGCTGGATCGGCGTAGAGGGCATCATCTGTGGATTGAGTGCCATCTATGTAGCGATGGCTGAGGTCATCAATGAGGTCTTCGGCACTACGATTCTGCCGCTCGGGAAGCCGCTTGTCGAGTGAGACGACGGGCTCCTCCTTTCCTTCTTTTAATATAGAAGTCGTTAGTTGCAATACAACTATGCCGGTATGTCTTCAGCGGTAGCGGCTAATTTTTTCCTGCAGCACGTCTTTTTCCATGGCGCCGACCAGCATATCCTCCATCTCGCCGCCCTTGAAGACGAGCAGCGTGGGGATGCTCATGATGCTGTACTGCCGGGCCAGATCCTGGTTTTCATCCACGTTGACCTTGCCGAAGGCGATGCCGTCCATCTCCTCGTCGAGCTCCTCTAGGATGGGTTCCACAAGCTTGCAGGGTCCGCACCAGGGTGCCCAGAAGTCGACGACGACGAGGTCATGCTCGTTTACGAAATCCTGAAACGTTGCTCCTGTGAGTTCATCAGGCATAGGTTCACCGTGCCCATACCACGCCACGATATAAAAAGTTTTCACCGTCCGGGCTTTATCCCGAAACTATTTCGAAACTGATTTAATGTTGCAGGGAGCTGGCT
>JBNGDQ010000121.1:1568-4570 GCA_049975285.1 Thermoplasmatota archaeon | reverse complement strand
GGGAATAGGGTTGGGGGTAGTCCTCGTTCAAGATCTTAGAAGATCTTGAAGTAGTCTACGGATCCGATGTTGGCACTGTTACAGGCGTTGTCCATTGCGGTTACTGTCAGTGTATCGCCGGCGAAGAAGTAGAACGGTAGTGGGTACTGGTAGGGCGCCACTGCATCTTCGAAAGATCCTTGGCTGGTGGTGAAGGTCACGTATTGTACTCCAGATGTTGCATCGCTCGCCGTTACCACAGCAGTTAATCCGCCAATGATCAAGGCTTTGTCTTTAACCAAGATCCTCGGCATGATTTCTCTACCAAAGAAGTAGATGTAGCCTGTCTGCGGAACGCTCAGGGATCCGGTGGGAGCAGTCTTGTCAATTTTGAACGAAACGCTCTTAGTAACTTCTTGGTTGCCAACTGCATCTATACTGTAGTAGCTGATTGTGTGTTGTCCTTCAATGCCGATGGTGAAAGGTGCGGTGTAAGTCAGCCATGCGCCACCGTCAATGCTGTACTTTGTGATCCCCATCTCGCGGTCTTGTGCGTTCAGTGTTACAGTAACATCGGATACGTACCAGTCGTTGCAGCCGTTGGGCTGGGAAGGTCCGAGCAAAGCTTGGGTTACCGGAGGCTCATTGTCTTCTTTGCCGTATACAACTACGTTGTCGAGCTGTAGTCCTGCATCTGTACCAGTTGCATTCGTAATCAGGCGCCATCGTATCTGGACGGGCTGGCCGGCATATTCGGATATGTCGATTCCGTAGTTCCAGTCAGAGATGAGACTGAAACCAGTTGGGGCATTGGCGGTCTGATTGGTCCAGCCACCAGAGTCACCGGTATAGCGAGCAATGGTAAACCAGTTGCCGTCGCCTGTGTTGATTTCTACGACCACGTAGTCCTTGTCGTCATTGAAGGTGTAGTTGACCTTGTAGGTTAACCATGCCTGGTAGACACCAGATAGGTCGAGGTCCAAGATCAATTTGTCGTCGGCGTTGTTACGATAGGTGAGATCCTCGTGAGAATAGCACAACCAGTCAAGGTCGTAGCTACTCCATGGATAGGGGTCGTTTACAGCGGCTGAATGCCCGTTGGTGTCGTCGGGATAGCTGCAGGTGTCCGAAATGTGCCACATGCTTCCGGTGGGTTCATTGATGTTAAACCACTTGCCAAGACCGTTCTCAAAGTCGTCTTCGAAGAGCACGGTCTCAACCCAGTGCCATGTGTTGTCGTGGCCATTCATCGGAATGGTTTCGTTTTCAAGGCAAAGCAGTGCAAGGTCATCCACATAGGCTCCCTTATACTGTGTATTGGAGTCACTGTTGAAGTGCAGGCGGAAGGTCATTTCGTCGGTGATGTTCATCTCAAAGGTGCCGAGGCACGGATCCATTATGTACAAGGGGCTGTTGTTCATCAGTACGAGGTCATAGTGCATCCACTCTTCAACGTTCACCGTTGCGTTGTTCATCGTTGGCCACACCCATTCCATCCACCACGTATATGCTAGCCACCAGTTAGCGCCAGAATCGTTGCTGACTTCAATGTAGAAGACATCCCATGGATAGGCGCCCATTTCAATCTCCTGCCAGAAGTCAAAGCTGAGTTGGAGCGTGTTGCAGTCTGTCAGATTCCAGGTCTTGATACCGCCGGTTTTTTCGTCTTTGGGAATTAACACGTCGTCCATGTAGACGCCATAGTCGTGCTCACTGTAAGTGGGATATCCTTCACCGGTCCAGAGAACATGGTTCTCCTGCCATCCAGGTGCACCATCGCTGCAGACAGTCCAGTTGCCCGGAAGACCGAAGGTGTTATCATGTGTACTCCACTCTGGATCAAACTCACCGGATTCACTGAAAAAGCCCCCAGACTCGAAGTCTTCGTCGTAGATTTTCTTGTGGATGTAAAGGTTACCGACATCCTGGTCCCATGTTACAGCTTCATCATTGTACATGTAATTAAGTGTCGGGTGACCCTTGAATGCAGTGTTCCAGTCATCATCGACATGGGTAGTGATAACACCGGTATAATCGCAGAAATCACATGCCTGCCAGATAGTCTTGATTTCCTCAGATACTTCACCAGGTTCTAACGATTCAGTGACACCATCAAGGCTCCATACCGTCTCACCAGTGGCAACAGAGTATGCATTGATATTGTCCATACACCAGCCACCCCATGTGGAACCAGGAGCGCCTATGGCACCGGTATCATCAGCAAAATTGTCGAAGAAGATAGAAATCTTGTAGCCAGGGTCAGCATATCCGAGGAAGCCCATGATATTGCGGTGTGCACTGACGAGTTCGTTAATGGTTTCTATCTTTCCCGTGTCACTCCAGCCGCCATATAGACCATTCATGATATCATAAAGAGTCATGACGGTCCAGTCCTGGTAGCCCGAATGATCGGTAGAACTCAACCGAAGCCACACGTTATTGACTGGGTCCCAGGTGCCCATACACCAGCCATCAGCATAGCCATGAGAGGATGGACCAACGACGTTACCCACCGGATTGTAGGACCACGACAAAGCAACCTCGAGACCGATGTCAATGTCCTGCACAATATAGGGCTCCATGTCGATATAGGGCAATCGGAAAGCGTTATCGAAGGATGCAGGATACACACCCTGGTCTTCACCCAGAGGTACACCGAAATAGAAGTGGTTTGGAGGACTGGGGGTACCTGTCCTGAAGTCAGTGACCGTGTAGAAAAGCGCGTTGGGGTTTACAAACCAACCTGCTTCATAGGAGTTCCCATCTTCGAAGTTATCAGGATTGGTATAGTAATCGATATCTCCTTTTTCACAGTCTTCTCTAATCAGGAAGTCGATGACAGTTTTCTTTATCTCGATGGTATAGGGAATGGGTTCCTCGATTGTACCTTGGTTGCTCACCTTGGCTGAGATGGGGATATTAACGCAGTTCCCGGATTTCTCTATCATGGGATTTGATACTTCGAATTTGATGTACTCCGCCATGCCGTCATGCCAGTTACCAAAGTATACACTCTCGTTAAC
>JBNGDQ010000121.1:0-1558 GCA_049975285.1 Thermoplasmatota archaeon | reverse complement strand
CGTTAACACCGTTCGCTGGATTCCAGTATCGAGCTCCAGTCATGGGGTCGATAAACCAACCCTCTGGGTCATCGGGTATGCCGAGTTTTGCTATATCTCGAGTGGTCATTGCATTATCTCCCACATAGTCAAAGTGGCCATCTACATCTTCAGTATCGATGAGTTCAGAGTAGACCTCGAAGAAGTAGGTAGTGTCGTCCTTGGGCACGAAATCCGTGTAAAATTGTACCTGAACCTGGAAGCCAGAGTTGTTAAAGGCAGCCAGTTCCAAAGGATGATCTACGGGTTTGTACTGCTGGTGGACAAGTTCTTGTAACCCACCACACTGGGCATAAAGAACGAAGTCATCGATGTACCATCCCTCGTACTGATGGCAGGGGTCAGACCGGAACTGGAACCTGAACTGAACAGTACTGTTGTCCGCCGTGATTGGTATACGCCACCCGAGCGGCTCGCCATCCGGGGTGTAATCGAAAACACCGCCAGACCATTGGATAGCCGTAATATCATCGTCGTTGGGGTCACCCGTTAGCCATTCTCCGCCTGTATCCGCATAGCTTCCGACAAGAATCCACTCTCCACCGTCGATTCTGTAGTAAACATTGCCATAGTCCTCAAATTTACCGGAATCGTCGCTCACCTCGCCCTGCATCCATTGCATGAAATTGAACCAGAGGAGTGCAGGTTTATCACCGTCGCAAACGTCTGGAATTTCTATTTCACGGCTAATTAGAGAGTCGTTGGAGTTTCCGACATAGGTACCCTCAGTGCAGTCATATACATTATGCCAGCTGGTGGTCGGGGAATAGGAACGTACTTCTGTTTGTCCCCAGGTAACGCCGTCGCCGTCTCCATCAACTGCTGTCCAGTTGACGCAGCAGGATTCCATATCGTCCTCCCAAATTATGAAGGGTTCAAATTTAACCTCTTCATATACTTGGAGATAGATCCGGGCTAGATGCGGTTCCATGTCCCAGTTGGTTATCGTCGCAATCACCTTAGTCTCGGTTGTTTCATGGGGTACACTCGGGTCAGGTACGTCAAGATAGGTCACATCTACATCTGGATATGGTCGAGGTAGTTGTCCATAGGCATCTCTGTAAGCCGCGTAGGGATCATACCACCCAGTTTCTTCGATGTGGCGATTATCTTCATGTCTACCATAGCTCGATGGGTCGTAGGGAGGCGTTCCTGTCTCCCCCCAAAGAGCGTGGTTTTCTATCTTGTTAGCACCTGCATTTCCGTTATCGTCGTTATTGCCGTCAGCAAATACGCTCATGGGCATCGCTACCATTGCAAAAGCAATTAATAGCGACAACACCATTCTCTTTTTATTTGTGTTTTTTTGGCTCATGTTTTGCCTCCAAAACGTATATAGACAAAACAGTATATAAATACTTCGGCTTCAGCATCAGCAGTACTTCGGAATGTGGGGCTTGGAATAGTTCATTTTTCTGATTTTTGCAGGATTAGCAAAACGGAGGCGGGGTATACCCGGCTCCCCATCGCTCGTCTGTGTCACCAGACCCCACCGTATCTGCACAGTACCATGGGTACG
>JBNGDQ010000120.1:0-4602 GCA_049975285.1 Thermoplasmatota archaeon | reverse complement strand
CCTGGCAAGGCTATGTGATACCAAACTACACTACACCCGCGTTGTGCAGCCTGTAAATAGGATTTCCATCCAAATACTTTGCGGTGTCCCCGCTTTGGTCCCTGTTACAACAGGTATACCGCAACTTTTTTATAACTCCGTTGTTATTCATCGACCGCTGGGAATGGGGTTTAAAAAAAATGAAATCATTTCATTTTTTTGCCTCCCAACCTCCCCCCATTCCCGCCCTTTCCTTATGATATTTTTTTCCGTGGTCGCTTATGCATACCCCCAGGGTGTCCGGTGTGACTGTCACTTGTAAGAGGATGCCGCACCTTTACTATTCAGTTGTTCATAAAATGAAGTGGGGTAAAAGAGGGTGATGCCGAAGGCAGGCATTCCCTTCCTCCCCCGTCACACACGGTTAGAGCTGGTATGCGACCGGTGGGATGATGGGTGCAAGAAACTAAAAAGTTTCCTGGTCATCATCGCTTTGTCCTCCGCGTCGAGGGTTGGCGTGATTTGCATCACGCGTCCTCTACATTCCCCATGTCCACTCCAGGAGATGTAGCATGTCCCGCGGTGGCGCGGGGACAGCCTTCGCGTGCGTGTGGGTTTACCCCACATTTGTAACCAACATTTTGTTATAAATGTTGTCGAAATATACTTGGTTTTTTCACCGTTTGTCGTGGTAGATTTGGCCGGGTCTATATAGCCCGGGTCACGCCGGATGGTCTTCCGGTTCAATACGTTGTGGGGCACGCATGGAGGAGAACCGCCGGCGATGCTCTCAATGCGGGAAAACGATTCCCTTCGATGCCAACGTCTGTCCGTACTGCGGCAAAACATTCGGGGTATCCTAGGCTATTTTTTTCTTTCTCTATATGCTTAAATCCTGCCTGGGATGTTTTTGCTCAAAAAGTGATGGGATTCGCTCTTTTGGTTTTGATTGCAAATAGTGAAAGAAGCATTATAAAATCATACTGTATTACCAGGATGGGGCTGAGAGCAGAGATATTGGACGTACCATGTATGCGGAAACCATCGGCTGGCTCACCCTTGCAACTGTTTTTAGTATCGGTATCATTCACGAGACATTGCACATCTACAGTGCCCATCAATACGGGTATACCACGAAAATTACCCCGCGGTTTTTCAAAAAATTAATCCCGTATGCTCTCGCTGTAGAACTGGAGAAATCAGGGACACAGTTGACCGGAGCATGGTCCTCCTGGGATCGAGCTACGCAGCATGAGTACAATGATATCGCTATTGCTCCATATGTTTTTATTATCCCGTTTTGTGTCTTCCTGCTGCTCACGGCTCATCCCGTCCTCATGATGTGGTCCACGGGTATCATCATCTGGCATTTCATCAACTACCCATTGGAATGGCTGATAACATAGCGACGCTAAAACCCTAGATAATTGCCAGTAACTGTGGGTTCACAATCTCTTGTTTCGTCAGTCAAAAAATTTATAATTGTTAACCTCATTGTGTAATAGGAGGTGAAAAACCGTGTTAGACAACGATGTATATGACCTCATGGAGCAGCTCATCGAGGAGAGCAAGAGCCTGTGGCAGATAAAACATCACTACAAGGAAGATGCAGCCGACTGTGACGAATGCCGTCGCTTCTGGGAAAAACTGGAAAAAGATAAGGAACAACACATCGAGGATCTCGAAGCATTGCTGCGAAGCCACATGTAAACCTGCTTATCCTTTTTTTTCTCTCTTTTTTTCGCCAACATTTTTATGTAGCCCCTGGTTTTTGTCCCTACCATGGTCCAGCTGCCGGCTGATGAAAAAGAACGACTCCGGAGTCTCTCACGAGAAGATGCCCGGCAAGAAATACAGGAGCTCCGCGACGATATCCGTCATCATAACTATCTCTACTACGTCAAAAACGAGCCCGAGATATCCGATGCAGAATATGATCGATTGGTCAAACAGCTGGAGCTCCTTGAAGATGAATGGCCGGAGATGGTCACCGAGGACTCTCCCACGCAGCGCGTTGGCGCGCCACCAGCTGATGAGTTCGAGACCGTCGAGCATGTCAAGCCTATGCTGTCGCTGGATACAGCCGATGAGAGCGAGGTTCGGGCATTCCACCGGCGGATGCAGCGCGAGCTCGGCGTCGACGAGGTGGAGTACACGGTTGAACCCAAGCTGGACGGCCTGAGCATTGAGATCATCTATCGGAATGGCTCCTACGAGCGTGGTACCACTCGCGGTGACGGCGTCAACGGTGAAGACGTCAGCAACAACATCAAGACCATCCGGGCGGTTCCCCTCCGCCTGCATACCGAGGATGTGGAGGCACCCGCGATGCTGGCGGTCCGCGGCGAAGTCATCATGCACATCGATGCCTTCGAGGCATACAACAAGGACCTCATCCAGCAGGGGAAGGAGCCGATGGCGAATCCCCGGAATGCTGCCGCGGGTTCGCTGCGGCTGCTCGATTCCTCTAAGACGGCGGAGCGTCCCCTGGACATCTTTTTCTACGAGGTCATGAACTATGAAGATGTCGACGTGGCCACCCAGCAGGAGGCCCTGGACCTGCTTGAGCGGTTTGGCCTGAAAACCAATCCCCTGGTGGAGCAGCATACCGACGTTGAGGATATTATTGCCTACCATGACGATATGGAGGAAAAACGGGAGGAGCTCAGCTACGAGATAGATGGCGTGGTGATCAAGGTCAACCGGTTTGCATATCAGGAGCAGCTGGGTACCAAGACACGGAGCCCCCGCTGGGCGGTCGCCTATAAATTCCCGCCCCGGCAGGAGGAGACAGAGATACGAGATATTACGGTGCAGGTCGGCCGGACGGGTATACTCACGCCGCTGGCTCTGCTCAGGCCGGTCGACGTCGGCGGGGTCACAGTCTCCCGGGCCAGCCTGCACAACTATGACTACGTGCAGGAGAAAGACATCCGGAAGGGCGACTGGGTAAAGGTAGCCCGGGCCGGCGACGTCATCCCCGAGGTGCTAGAGTCCATCAAGGAGAAGCGCACCGGGGATGAGGAGACATTCGAGATGCCCGATGAGTGCCCCGTCTGCGGCAGCACCGTGGTCGAGGATGGCGCCTACTATCGCTGCTCCGGCGGGTTAAGCTGCCCCATGCAGCTCAAGCGAAGCATCGGGCACTTCGGCTCCAAGGACGCCCTGGACATCGAGGGGCTCGGTGAGCAGACGGTCTCCCTGCTCGTCGAGGAGGGCCTGGTGGAGCGGGTCAGCGATCTCTATCAGCTCGGGAAGGATGACCTCACCGGGCTGCCGCGCTTCGCTGACACGTCCGCAGAAAACCTTGTCCAGGCTATCCAGGAGAGCACGGAGCAGCCGCTCGACCGGGTCATCTACGCGCTGGGTATCCCGCATGTGGGGCGCCATATGGCCCGGGTCCTGGCGGAGCACTATGGGAGCATGGATGCGCTGATGGCCGCGTCGGAGGAGGAGCTCCGTGACATCAATGAAATCGGGCCTGAGATAGCTCACAGCGTGGTGGATTTCTTCAGTGAGGAGCGCAACCGGGAGGAGATAGAGCGGCTGCGGAGCCATGGGGTCACCATGGAATATGAGGCGGCGACGGGTGCATTGGATGGCCTGACGTTCGTGTTTACCGGTGCCCTGGAGAACTATACCCGGGGTGAGGTCAAGGAGCTCGTCGAGCGGGAGGGCGGCCGCGTTGCCTCCGGGGTGAGCAAAAAGGTGGACTACGTCGTCGTCGGTGTGGATCCGGGTTCAAAGCTTGACCGGGCCAGGGAGCTCGACGTCGAGGTCATCGACGAGGCAACCTTTGAGGAGCTATTGAGCTGAACGCCCCGTTACGGCTGGGGCTGACACTGCGGGCAGACATAGGAAGAACGGCCGCTGACCTGGATGCGTTGTAATGGTGTACCGCAGCGCGGGCAGGGTTCATCCGGGCTGCGACGGGTGGCCAGGTAGCTGTCAGGGAGCGCCGCTCGTGCGATGCGGCGGTTGACAGCGGTCTGCAGGATGGCTTGCATCGCCTGGTAGACGTCGTGGAGCATGGTGTCGTCCAGCTGGTCAATGGTTGTTTCCGGGTGGAGGCCCGTCTGGAACACGATTTCGTCGGCGTAGATGTTGCCGATGCCTGCCACGGCGTGCTGGTCCATCAGGGCTGGCTTGAGCATACCGTGCTTGGGCTGGAATATCCGCTGGAACTGTTCCCATGTGATGGAGAGGGCGTCTGGCCCCAGGTTTTTGTGCTGGATGAAGGCTGCCATTCCGGTGGCCAGGGCGATGCGGCCCAGCCGACGCTGGCAGTCATAGGCCAGCTGGTTGTTGTTTGCGAAGCTGATGAGCAGCCGGGTGTGCTCCGGTGGTTCGCCGTCGGGCTGAAGGGAGATGGGCTGCCCGGTCATCCCGAAATGCATGGCCATCAGGGGCTCGTCGGTCGCGAGGAACAGGTATTTGCCGTGGCGTCGGGCTGCCTGGAACCGTCGACTGGTGAATGCGTCTTCGAGCTGCTCCGGCGTTGTATCGTCTAAGATGTATTCATCGATGATGTCAACCTGGCGGATGGGCTGATGCAGCGAGGTGTCCGCCACGTATCGCCGGAATAGTTCGACGCTGGGGAGTTCAGGCATCATCTGGACAGCC
>JBNGDQ010000119.1:0-4632 GCA_049975285.1 Thermoplasmatota archaeon | reverse complement strand
GTCCTATCGATATTGCTGGAGATGGAAAAAGAAATCGAAACAGTACAGAAACAACTCAGGGACCATGAAGGGATGGATCACTGACATCCTGGCAGACTACCATCATAACACTATCGTGCTCTGGATAAAAAGAGATGATGGAGCTATCCGGTGTATCACAGAACCCTATCGTCCCCCGGTGTATATCGCAGGGCCACGGCACACATTACAAACCATCAAACAGCGTATGCAATATGATGCAAGAGTCCATTCCATTGTCTACGAGCGAAAAAAACCTTGGCTGCGACAACCGCCTGAATGGATGCTCGCCATCAGAATGGATGACTACGGGGCCATCCATAGCCTTGCAGAAGACCTCTCCCCACAATATGAGGACTGTGAACTCTTCAACGTCGATGTAAGCCCCGTGCTGTCATTTCTGGCGGTTACACGGCTCTTCCCCCTTGCCCGCATAGACCTGCGCTGTCTCGGCCTCTGTGACCGCCAGGAAGCACTCTACTACCAGCTGCCAGAGCTGACCAGTGTTCGGCTTGGCGCGGATATCGAGGATAAACATATCCAGGCTCTGACGCTCGATGGACACCATTTGAAGGGTGACGAGGAAGCCATGCTGCAGCAGCTCCACCAGCAGATACGAGAGCAAGACCCCGACATTATCTTTACCACTGGAGGCGATAGCATCCTCCCCCTCCTTTACGATACAGCGCACCGGTATCATCTCGATTTTTCACTACGGCGCCGCCCGGAAACACGATCCTTTACCGGGGAGCGCGTGTTCCACAGCTATGGCCGGGTGCTGTATCGGCCGCCGCAGTGTCTCCTGAACGGTCGGCTGCATATTGATACCGAGAACTCGTTCTTCTATCGGCAGAGTGGCCTCCCGGGCTTGTTTGATATTTCGCGACTGTCACGGCTCCCGCCTCAGAAACTATCTCGGGTGACACCGGGCACCGCAATCACCGCGATGCAGATCTGTTATGCCTTGCAGCGGAATGTGGTGATTCCCTGGCGGAAGAATATGCCTGAGCGGATGAAGACCGCACGCGTGTTGTTCCTGGCGGACCGGGGCGGCATGACGTATTCACCGGATGTCGGCTTCCATGAACACGTCTATGAGATCGATTTCACCTCCATGTATCCCTGCATCATGATCAACTACAATATTTCGCCCGAGACCTTGTTCTGTGACTGCTGCCAGGAAAGCGGCCACCGGGTACCAGAGCTTGGGTATCATATCTGCACGCAGGAGCAGGGATTGATCCCACAAGTGCTGATACCATTGGTACGGCGACGAATCATCTACAAGCAGCGTCTCCGGAAGACCGATGACCCCGTGCTGGTGGGGCCGAAGGATGCCCTGAAATGGGTGCTGGTCACCTGTTTCGGGTACACAGGCTACCGCAACGCCAAATTTGGACGGATTGAATGCCATGAAGCCATCAATGCCTACGCCCGCGAGCTTTTGCTCACCGCGTCCCATATCGCTGAACAGCATGGCTTCCATATCCTGCATGGCATTGTTGATTCACTCTGGCTGCAGGGCCATGGCAACATCCACCAGGTCTGTCATGAAATACAACAGGAGACAGGTATCCCCATCGAGCTGGAAGGCCGCTATAAATGGATCATGTTTCTCCCCAATCGCAGTGACGGCGCAGGCTCACTCACCCACTACTATGGCGCATTCTATGATGGCAGCATGAAGGTCCGTGGGCTGGAGCTCCGACGAAGCGATACCCCACCCATCGTGAAGGACTGCCAACGGGACATCCTCGACCATCTCGCAAAGGCAGATACCAAACAGGAATTCGTTCAGCTGCTTGATGGCGCCTTCAATATTCTGCACAGATACATTCACCAAGTGCAGGAGCAGCAGTGCTCGATAGAGGATCTTGTCATATCGAAACGGGTCACCCGCCTCCCTGATGAATACCAGCAGCGCAATGCGACCGCCTCCTGCCTCCAGCAACTGGCGCAGGCAGGCGAGACAGTCCTCCCTGGGCAGCATGTCAGCTATGTCATCCAGGATGCCTCCTCTAGTCGGTGGTATCGGAAGGTAGAGCCATGGCAGCAGTGCAGCAGCCAGACCCAGTATGACCATGAGAAATATGTTGGGTTGCTCTGCCGTGCCATGGCCAGCCTCCTGCTTCCTTTTGGGTACACGACCGAGAAAGTGAAACAACAGATCAGCGGATTGTCCACGCTCTAATGTGTATGGGGGATGGTTAGCTCTCGTCCCTGTGGTCAGTGAACTCGGTCAGCGTGGTCGGTGTGAGCTGTCGCTGGGTGCCTGTTTTGCGGGTGAGGGTTATGAGGTCTTTGAGGTGTGGCATCTCGATGATATAGTTGCCCTGGCCGTCATTGAAGACGGAGTTGATGAACCAGGTGCGGAGAAATGCTAGGAAGGTTGCCGTGTTTTGGATCTTTTTGATGGCTGGGTGCGCTTTTTGTATAATGGTTTTATCGAGCCGAGGAGCACGATCGATCTTAGTTGCTTCGCCTTCTATAGATATGGTTCCATCATGGTATTGGATGACGCCGACGAAGGGTGGCAACCAGGCCGGCGGGTCATGGTCTTCAATGGTCAGCCAGCTGTAGTCCGCAAAGAGACAATAG
The DNA here is from genome assembly GCA_049975285.1 of Thermoplasmatota archaeon. Lineage (GTDB taxonomy): Archaea > Thermoplasmatota > E2 > UBA202 > DSCA01 > CAZESS01. Next base: position 2,016 of record JBNGDQ010000119.1, on the reverse strand, counting down.
TGGGGAAGCTGGTGGCCGAAGCGATGCACATTATCATGATTGCTTTTCACTTCAACGAGATGAATACCCGGCGAGAAACTCGGCTTCAAATCCTCACGAGTCTGCTGGAGTTGTTGATACCGACTGCATTTCTTGCCAGCGCATGCTATCGGCGGATACTGTATATGACAGAGATTGTCCTCATACTGATAATACCTGCAGGCAACCATAATCTGGTCGCTTTGGTTTTGCAGCGTCCGATGAATCCATGGAGTCAGCGTTTCATCATTAATATATACAATGTGATCAGCATAGCCCCGACAGGGTTCAGCGCACACAAACGGCGTGAGCAATCTAAATACTTCTGATAGAGCGTGCTGTATGTCGGCTTCATATGCCCCGTCTTTATTTCCCATCCCAAATAATGCTAACAGTGTTATCACATAAAAGGCAGGGGAGGGGGCCTTCTGGTTTTATTTAAAAATCTGTTGCAGGTGGGTTCAAGCCCAAACAAGCAATATATGAATATATTTATAAGAGATATTCAGTTATCTACCTGGGGTTGAAAATTATGGAACGGAGGACATTGCGGGCTATCAGTTTCTCTGTAATAATGCTTGCTGCGATGTTGCTAGTATTTCCTAACGCTATTGCCGCTCCATCTGGATGGAACAGCGATGTACGGCTGACGACCGATACGGGTAGCTCATATAATCCTGGTGTGGCGGTGGATGGAAATACTGTCCACGTGGTATGGCGTGATGAAAGAGATGGCAACACTGAGATATATTACAAGCAAAAACCCAATCAGCCGCCAACTGCTGATACGCTCGATTTTTCAGACAGCCATGTATATAAAGATGAAATACTCACTATCTATGCAAATGCAAGCGATGATAATGACCAAGAATCCGAGCTCACGCCACACGTCCAATATAAGCCCGCATCTTCCTCCAGTTGGCAGGATACAGCCATCTCTGCTATTACCTGGGATTCAACAGGCTGGTTTTGGACAGCAACATTCGTACCGACAGAAGAAATGAGTCTTGGCAAGTATCATTTTAGAGTCAAATTCACTGATTCAGATGGCAGTGACAGTATATGGAACAATGGAACTGAACAAATAGATGTCAGAGTACATCCCACAGCTACTCTCACCGCCTCAGAAACCAACATCAATGAAGGAGAAACCATCACTTTCGATGCATCCGCCTCCATTGGAAAAAACCTTGTGTACTACTTTGATTTTGGGGATAATGTCACCATTGATTGGGGGACAACTGCAGTCCGCAATCATACCTATTCAACAGAAGGGATTTATATCGCGAAGGTAAAAATAAAGGATGCATATGATGAGGAAAGCCTCTGGAGCAGCATCGAAATAACGGTTGGCAAGCAAGAAGAAGGCACCCCCGGCTTCCAGTTCATGCTGCTGCTCGCTGCTGCCTTCATCGCCCTATTGGTGTTGCAGAGACGACATGGTTAACTGTCAACTGCAAAGCATGGTGCTGATGAGCTCATCCTGGAAAGAGAATTATTAAGGTCTTACGGGAGCTATAAATGGAGGTTGAATAGTATGAAAGATGTCGATATGACGGAGCAGCGGGGCACCCACATGGGCTACTATGGTGGCCTGGGCCAGGTCCTACCAGGCTATAATATCCGATGCATTAGGCTGCTGCCAGAGCCGGATAGCGATCCACTGGGCGAAGAAGTGAATACGATTTGGGCTGACGGCCGGACCATAGAGGCCGCTGTTCACAATGCCGGTATAGACCTGGGTGACCATATCCAGGTAGTCTATGCGGATGACCAGCACATCAATATAGAAAAACTGTAAATCCTGCTCTCCATTTCATCATTCGACCGTAACCTTTATCGTCCAATACCGATTGATTCTATGAGGAGCAGGCAGAAGGGTGAAATTCCGGCCTATCGCTGGCCATTTATGGATTTTATCACCTGCCTGCTCCTTTCTTCTAAAAAATCGTGTATTCAAATCCCTCCACTCTGTTTTAGGGGCTGAGATGAGTTCCT
>JBNGDQ010000118.1:0-4661 GCA_049975285.1 Thermoplasmatota archaeon | reverse complement strand
CTCTTGGTGCCAGCCGTCCAGACATCGGAGAGCATGTCCGCGGAGGGAACGCTGATGACGAATGCCTGCTCTTCTTTGATGAAGTCATGCGTCGTCCGACCAGGGGCGATGGAGACCCCGACGAGCAACGGCTCCCGGGATATCACGGTCACCCAGTCAGCGGTCATCACGTCCGGCGTCTCGGTCCCGCTTACAATCAAAAACGAGCGCAGGGGATACAGGAGATGATACATAGGTATGAAAGACATACGGGATAAAATACGTTATGGCGCCCCGGCATGTCTACCTGTTGCATGGCATCCCTGGTGTGGGCAAAGTTAATAAACAGTTACAGGGATTGGAGACAAGATGGAAATAACCATTGAGCATCTTCACAGAGATATCGTCGGCCTTCGTAGAGAGGTAGAGCTCATAAAGCATATGCTGGAAGAGAACTATGAATTGAGCGAGAAAACAAAAAAGATGCTGGCAGAGGCCCGGAAAACCCCGGAATCTGAATACGTGAACCTCGATGACATACAGGGTTAAACTGCATCCCAACACAGTAAAATTTCTTGAACGTATCCCTGAAGATGTGGCTGACCGAATAAAAGTCAAGCTTCTTGAGATACGCAAGGATCCATTTCGCTATCTGGAGCATTACTAAGGAGAGGACGTATATAAGCTACGAATCGGAGACTACCGTTCATTAATCGATGTTGACCAGAAACGTAACATCCTTTTCGTCCAGGTCATAGATAAGAGAGACAGGATATACAAGCGCTAAAAACAGGCAACCTTTTAATGCCGGATACTATTATTGTCCATGGACAACCTGGGAGACATCGCGGAAAAAATCGAGGAGCGGTTGAACGAAAAAGATGGACTGCGAGAGGCAACGCTGAAACAGTGCCGGGATATCATCCGCTACAGCCGAAAGTGTATCAGCCTGCTGCACAACGATGCAGTCGACGAGGCAGCGGAGATGGCAGCACGGGCCCATGACATCAATGCATCGCTCAAGGAGGACATAATGGAGCATCCGGACATTCGGACGGCTGGGTACATGGAGAATGCTTCGCAGGAGCTCGCTGAAGCTCATCTCTTTCTCGCGATCTGTCAGGGCAACGATCTGCCGTACCCGGAGGACCTGGGCATTACGTATACGTCGTATCTCCTCGGCCTGGGCGACATCGTCGGTGAACTGCGGCGGCGGGCGGTCAACCTGCTCCGGGATGGCGACGTAGCCGAGGTTGAACATCTGCTGCAGCTCATGGAGGCCATCTGCGATCATCTCATGGAATTTGACTATCCATCCGGGCTCGTCCCCGTGAAACGAAAGCAGGACATCGCGAAAAAGATACTCGAGCGGCTGCGCGGCGAAGTGGTCATGTACAAGAAAAACAGGGCCGTGGAGGAAAAAATCGACCTCCTGCTGCGCCACCTTCAAAAGGGAAAAAGTGAAAGCGGGGACGACTTCGACCTCGACGTCAACTCGGTGTGGTAGCCCTACGCCATCTCGATGACCCGGGCGACGAGTTTCTCGATGCCGGCGGCGGCCTCGCCGATGTTTTTCGCCATGATGTAAGCAGGCGTAGTCACGATTTTATTGGCTTCGTCGACGCAGATGTCGTCGACAGCCTTCGCTATATGACGACCACCGAGGGCTTCGACGGCAGCAGCCATGTCGGCCACGTTTCCCAGAGTCACCGTCGGTGAGACATCCATGTCCTCGAAGGCCTTGACGACGAGCAGCGGTGAGATACAGATAGCGCCGATTGGATGCCCCTCAGCATAGGTGTCAAGGATGACCTGCTTCACCAGGGGATCGATGTCGCAGTCGATACCGTCGACGGCGAAGGTAAACAGGTTTTTTGCCACGCCGTTGCCGCCCGGAAAAATCAGAGCATCGTAGTCCTCCGGATCATAGTCATCCAGAGGGAGAATGTCCCCCCGGGCGATGCGGGCTGCCTCAGTGAGCACGTTGCGGTCCTCGTTCATCGTTTCATCAGTGGTATGGTCAACGACTTCGTACTGGAGCTTGTCAGGCGCGAAGCACTCGTAGGTATGCCCGGCTCGCTGGATAGCCAGCAGGGTTATCGTTGCTTCATGTATCTCTGAGCCATCCTGGACACCGCAGCCAGCCAAGACGACCGCAATTTTTTTCATGATACCACTGACCTGGTATAAGATACACGGTTTTAATAATGTTTGCACCGTTATCTGGTCAGGACACCACGTGAATGACCGGGTCCAGCCGGACGCAATACAGCGCGTTTGCGGGAGCTGAAACCGTCACCCGTGAGACCACCATTTTTATATATGTGGCGGCATTACAACACCTGATGAAACGACCCTCAATCATAAAGACCTACTGTCCCTACTGCGGGCAACACACGGAGCACGACCTCAAGCGGGTGAAAAAGAAAAAGGCATCCGAGTTCAAGCAGGGCCAGCGTCGCTTCCGCCGCGTGACCGCCGGCTATCGAGGGTATCCGCGACCGAAGCCGCAGGGCGACAAGCCGACGAAGCGCATCCATCTGAAGTACACCTGTAAAGAATGCGGCAAAGCCCACCAGAAGAAGGGGATTCGGGCGAAGCAATTTGAGTTTGAACGGTGATAGAATGGGACGATTTATCAAGGTAAAATGTAGTGACTGTAACAATGAACAAGTTATTTTCAAGAAGGCCAGCATGGAGGTGCTGTGCCAGGTATGCGGCGGCGTACTGGCTGAGCCGACCGGTGGCACGGCTACCATAAATGGAGAGATAGTCGAGGAGTTAGCATAACGTATGCCGGCAAAAAACATCCCAGACAAGGGCGAACTCGTGGTATGCACCGTGGAGAAAGCGAAGGGCTTCGGTGCCTTCGTCAAGCTGGAGGAATACCCGAACCTGGAAGGATTCATCCACATCAAGGAAGTCGCCCCGGGATGGATAAAGAACATCCGGAATCACGTCAAGGCCGGGCAGCGTGTCGTCTGCAAGGTCATGGACGTCGAGCCGAGCAAGGACTCCGTGGATTTATCCCTCAAACGAGTCAACGATCATCAACGCCGAAACAAGATACAGCAGTGGAAAAACGAGTCAAAGGCGGAGAACCTACTGCGTATCGTGGCCGACCGCCTCGGCAAGAACTTCGAGGACTGCCTGGAGGAGTTCGGCTACGACCTCGTACAGAAATACGGGTCGCTCTATGAGGCATTCGAGGAAGCCTCCTACGACGAAGAGGCCCTGAAAAACGAGGGATTTACTGGAGACTGGGTGGAGACGTTCATCGAGGTAGCCCAGGAGAACATCGTCATTCCCCACGTCACGATTACCGGCTACGTGGAGTTATTTTCCCCTGCACAGGACGGCATCAAGCATATCAAGAACGCCCTGAAAAAAATCCAGATGGAAGACGACGACGTCACCATTAACGTCAAGTATGTCTCAGCGCCGCTGTACCGGATAGACGTGACCGCCCACGACTACAAACTAGCAGAGACCAAGATGCGCGAGATGGCCGAACAGGGTATCGCCCACCTAGAGGAGCATGACGGAACCGGACAGTTTAAACGAGAACTCGAGTGAGGGAACCCACCATGCGCTACTGTAGTAACTGCCAGGAATACACCCTGGAGGAAGACTGCCCAAAATGTGGACAGCAGACGCATACCCCGGAGCCCGCCCGGTTCTCTCCGCAGGATCCCTACGGCGAGTATCGCCGGAAATTGAAGAAAGAAAGGAGTGAATAAATATGGAAGACACATCATGGCATATAGACGAGGCAAGCATCGTTTTCTTGGAGAAACCCGAGCTGAAGAAACCCATCCTGATAGAGGGGCTGCCCGGCGTGGGCAACGTGGGCAAGCTCGCCGCGGAGCACCTCATAGACGAAATCGGAGCCACCAAGTTCGCGGACATCTATTCAACTGATTTCCCCCCGCAGGTGTTCGTCCGGGATGACGGCACCGTCAAGCTGGCCCGCAACGAGCTCTACTACTGGAAGGGCTCCGTCGATCTGATCATTCTCACCGGCGACTACCAGGGACTATCCACCCGCGGGCAGTACATCCTCGTGCAGTCCATCCTCCAGCTGGTACAGGAGTACGGCACCAAGCGCATCTACACCCTGGGCGGCTACGGCGTCGGCGTGGAGGTCGAAGAGCCCACGGTCACCGGGGCAGCCACTCATCCGGAGCTCATCGAGGAGCTCGAGGAATACGGCATCGTGTTCAAGGACAAGGGCGGCGGCGGCATCGTGGGCGCCTCCGGCCTCCTGCTCGGCATCGGCAAAATGATGGACATGGAGGGCGTCTGCCTCATGGGGGAAACCTCGGGATACATGGTGGATCCCGGCAGCGCGAGGGAGGTCCTGAAGACCCTGGCCAGCATCCTGGACATCGACATCGGATTCGCCAAGCTGGAGGAAAAAGCCGAGGAGATCAGCAAGATAGCCCAGCGGATCAAGCAACTCGAGCAGAGCAGCGGCGGGGACACAGAAGCTGGCGACCTCAACTATATCGGCTAGACGCGACCACGGTAGCTGGTTCCCTGCTTGAGTTTCTCAGAAACGCACTGAGTTGAAACCCGAGGTAATAGAAGATGTGTTACTGTCACCCGGTTTTAACTTCTCCCTGGTAGCTGCCAGATAATAGATTTTAAATAAAATGGATGACTTTTGTATGTACCAATGT
>JBNGDQ010000117.1:0-4667 GCA_049975285.1 Thermoplasmatota archaeon | reverse complement strand
CTGCAATATGAACCCGACCAGTCCGATGGTGCGAACCACATCCCCCATATAGAATTTAAATAATCGTGGTATTTAGTTTTGTTGCTTTTTTCGTGACCCTCATACGTTAGATTCATTTAATTGGCGTATAAGAGAGATAAACCATGATTTAACGACATGCTTTTAACGCCTCCTGTATACAGGATAGATGAGAAAGGCCTGGTGGCTTCCCGTTGCGGTGCTCGTGCTGCTGTCCTTCGACATCTGGAATTGGAACCAGAATGAGCCGATGCTGTTGTTCCTGCCGGCATGGATGTGGCACGTCGCAGTGGTGACCATGCTGTTCTCCCTCGCCTTTTACCTGGTCGCCCGATATGAATGGAGGGAGGAATAGATGCTGGAGCTGGCCGTCCTCTACATCCTTCTCCTGGTGACCATCGGTATCTACGCGAGCCTGAAGGCCGACCGGACGCCGGAGGACTACTTCCTGGCAAACCGCGGATTTGGCCCGCTCGTATTGTTTTTCACCCTGGCAGCCACGAATTTTTCCGCGTTCACCTTCCTCGGGTTTGCCGGGGCCGCCTACACGCACGGGCTGGGCCAGTACGGCGTCATGGCGCTGGGCACCGCCTGCATGGCCATTATGTTCTACGTCATCGGTCGGAAGGTCTGGCACCTGGGGAAGACCAATGGCTATGTCACGCCCGGTGAGCTGGTCGGCGGCCGGTATGGAAGCCGGACGCTACAGTTATTGTTCACCGGGGTGATGTCGCTGTTCACTATCCCCTACCTGGCGATTCAGGCCGTCGGAGCCGGCTACATCCTGGAGATGCTCGTTCCCGGGTTCGACATGAAGATCGGCGCCATCGCCGCTGTCGGGGTCATCTGTTTCTATGTGCTCTCCGGCGGGATGCGTGCCTCCGGCTGGACGGACGTCGTCCAGGGTGTCCTCATGGTCGTGGCGATGGTGGCTGCCGTGGCCTTCGTCGGGCACTCCCTGGGAGGACTGGAGCAGGCCAGCCTGGCTGCCCGTGACGTTGCTCCATCGCTGTTCGCCCGGCCGGGCCCCAACGACTATTTCACGGTCAAGATATGGCTGTCCTTCTTCATCCTCTGGGTGTTCTGTGACCCCATGTTCCCGCAGATGTTCACCCGGTTCTATACGGCGAAGAGCCAGCGCTCCCTCCGGACAGCCATGGTGTTCTATCCATTGTTGATCTCTTTTTTCTTTCTGCTGCCCGTCCTCATCGGAGTCTGGGCGCATGGCACCGGCATAGCGGTGGATACGCCGGACAATGTCCTGCTGGTCATGGTGGAGACCTATGCTCCTCCGTTGGTCTTTTCCTTTGTCAGTGTGGGTGCCTTGGCTGCATTGATGTCGACGGCTGACTCGCAGCTGTTGTCGCTCTCCACGATGCTCACTGCGGATACCGTGGGGAAAAACGTCAAAATAAGCCGGATGGTCACAGTGGCATTGACGGTATTCACCGTCATCTTCGTCGTGTTCGGCTACGATCCCGCGGCGGGTATCATGGGCACCCTGGTTGATACCACGTTCTCCGGCCTGGTCGTCCTGGCGCCGGCGGTCCTTGCGACGCTGTACTGGGAGCGGGCGACGCATGTAGGCTGCATCGCCAGCATCTTGGGCGGTGAAGCCCTTGTATTCCTCCACTATCTCGTTGAGCTGCCTACGGGCGGGTTTTTGCCCTCCATCACTGCCCTCGTGGCGGCAACCGGCATCCTCATAGTGGTATCGTGGCTCTTTCCAAAAATCGAGGTGCAGGCAACCATGGCTACAGAAACCAGGTGATACCCGCCATGACCGCGGTGGTGACCACGGCCGCCGCGATGCATACGCCCACGAAGATAAAGAACAGTGATTTTTTGAAGTCCAGGGCAAACAGATACGCGGCCAGGCTGCCCGTCCAGGCCCCGGTCACCGGCAGCGGTATAGCCACGAATAATATCAACGCCAGTGACTCCCACCGCTCGACGCGCTTCCGGGTCTTGGTTCGCGTGTGCTCGAAGATGCGGTCCATCAGCTTCGCCCAGAAATCCCAGCGGCGGAGGAAATCCTCGACGGGTTGGAGGAACAGCAGGATGAATGGTACCGGGAGAAAATTCGCGGCGATGATGACGGGGATGATAATATATGGATTCATATGGTAATGTAATACGGCGAGTGGAATTGCACCTCGCAACTCCGATATGGGGGCCATGGCCAGCAAGATAACTTGAAGCCACGGTGGGACGATCTCTATCCAGTTTGGAATGGTCACGTGACCACCCTGCCCATGCCCGGCTCGCCGGTGAACTCACCATCCTCGACGATGCGCTCCCCATGCAGATATACCTCCCGCGGGTAGACGGCGGGCCATCCCTCGTAGGGACTCCATCCACATTTGGAATGCGGTTTTATGCGGCTTTCCTTGAAGTCAACTATGAGAAGATCAGCCGTATTCCCCGGGGCCAGTGTTCCTCTATCCCGCTTGAAGATCTCCGCGGGTCGCTGGCAGCACATTCGATGTACGAGCGCCAGCGACAGCCTTTCATGCTTGACGTGCCAGAGGAGCAGCGGCAGCATCGCGTCGACACCCGGTATACCAGACGGTGCCTCCTCCATGGATTCCTTTTCCTCCCGGAGATGCGGCGCGTGGTCTGACTCACAGATATCGATGTCACCCTCCTGCATCATGCGCCATAGTTCAGCGCGCGTTCCATCGGAACGGAGCGGCGGGTTGACCTTGCCCATCGCCTCCATTTCAAATGATGACGAGGTGGACAGCAATAGATGATGCAGGGTGACGCCACCGGTCGCGTCGCTGCGCTGCACGAGCCCCGCAGCCTCCGAGGAGGAGAGATGACAGATGTGCAGACGCGCCCCGATATCTCTATTGGCGGTGAGCATCCGCTGGATGCCCTCGACCTCGCAGTGCACCGGTCGATTGCGTTCATGCTCAGATAGACTTTTCGCTGTCTTTCCTTCGATACAGGAGGCATGCTCCGCATGCACGGCCAGTACTCTGCCGGTTTTTTGTATCCTGCCAAGCAGGTCTGGGAGCTCCCCGTCTGGGACCACGATGTCATTGTCCCCTGACAGATATATCTTGAAGCCGATGCAGCGGGATGCCATCGCCTCGACGTCGCAGCCCGGAGTGACCCCGCTGTACAGCCCGATGTCGATACATGCCTTCTGTGATGCCCGCCGTGCCTTCTCCTGCAATGCCGCTGCGGCGATTGTTGGAGGCTGATTGTTGGGCATGTCCAGCGCCGTGGTGACGCCGGCCAGAGCAGCAGCGCGGCTGCCGGTAAAAAAATCTTCTTTAGCGGTCTGGCCGGGCTCCCTGAAATGGACGTGTGCATCGATGGCGCCAGGGAATATCAGGCTGTCTCCATAGTCGATATGTCGCTCGCCGTGGAGCACTTTTTTGACTGCCTTGATGCATCCGTCCTCGATGCCGACGCATCCCTTAACGCGTTGACCGTCGATCCATAGCTGTCCCTCAACGACCAGCTCCATTGTATTCCGTATCAGCCACGGCTATAATGCTCTTTTCATCCCAGGCCGGGGAACAGCCACTGCAGCCACTGGTATAACACATCGAGCAGCGGCAGCCGCAGAGTGTACGGCATCCGCACCCGGAGTGGATCCGACCATTGACTCATCTCGCCCTGGCTGTCCTTGGCCCGCACTGTTATCTCGTAGGAGCCCCGGTCTGACCAGGTATGCGACGTATTGACTGTTTCACCGCTCTGGTAGGGTCCCAGCCATTCGCTCGTCGTGCCGTCCCCCCAGTCCCACTGGTAGTAGATGTCGTCTCCCTCGATGTCCGTCGTCGACGTCATATATGTATAGGCGTTTTCGGTTTCCCCGTTTTCCTCGCCCGTCGGAGCCGCCGGTGTCGCCGGGGCGTTGTTGACGCGTAGTTCCACCGAGGGATCACCGAAGAGGTTGAGCTCGTAGTAGGTCCAGCGCATGCAGGAGCGATTGATGAGATGCAGGTTGTCCTCCTTCGAATCCTGATTGGCCTGTCCCAGAGCCGTGATCCCCTCGCCGAATATGGCATCCCAGAACTGGCGGTGGTACCGCTGTGAGTCGCCATCCGTCCGCTGGGACCAGAACCAGCCGAAGCGGGCGTTCATGATGGCGGCGAAGGCACCATGCGCTGTCTTGACCGTGAAATACTCCGCCATACAGTCCTCGTAGTCGAATCCACCAGCATTGCAGCCCTGCGAGTATATGAAACAATACGCGCTGTTGCTGAACTGTTCTATATCTTCTGGTACCATCCGCATGTTGTAGGTGTAAGATGAATGACCGAGATGGTTGACGACGTGTGTGCCCTCGTTGATGCGGTCGATGAGTTCCTCTTTACTCCAGTAGTTATCCGACCAGTCGCGGTCGTACATTTTTTCCAGGGAAAACATCTCTGTCGGGATGCCCTCCGTCGTGTAGCCGTCATCATTGCAGGTGCCGATGTGCTGGTCGATGTAGTTGCCGGCCCAGGTCGCAATCCCGTGGTCTCCCATGTACTCGCCGACCATCGTCATCGACTTCAACGCTTCAGAGGGTTCCATGCTGAGGTACCCGATGGTTTTATCGACGAAGATACGTGCCTCGCCGGCATCATCAACCGGGGCACGTCCCACGTATACCTCCGCCATGAGGTCGACGTCACCGCCGTCTT
>JBNGDQ010000116.1:0-4695 GCA_049975285.1 Thermoplasmatota archaeon | reverse complement strand
CGCTGCTCAGACGTCGATGCCGTACATGTGGTAGGGCAGGCGGGTGAAGCCGAGGCGGTGATAGGTCTGGCAGGCGGCCTCGTTGTCATGGTGGACGTAGAGGCGGAGCTCGCAGATGTCCTGCTCGTGGGCCATCTCGCGGAGTCGTTTGAGCAGCCGAGTGAATATGCCCTGCTGGCGCTGGGACGGCGTGACGTAGACGCTCTGCAGCCACCAGATGCTGCGGGCGCGCCAGTCGCTCCATTCATAGGTGACCATGAGCTCGCCGATGATGCATTGTTCGTCTACGGCGACGAGGTAGAATCCCTTGGCGGGGTCGTCGAGGATGGCCTGGACGCCCCGGCGGGCTGTATCCGGGGAAATGGTTTTGTTCTCTGATTCCCGGGCGAGTGCGATGTTGTGTACCGCGATGTCCTCGGCATCAGTGGAGCAGGCTTTTCGTATCTCCATAACTGGGTAAACAAAGCGGGTACAAAAAATATCCGTCCCGGTATTGTGCTGTCCACACAAAATTGTGAAAAATAAACAATATATATGAGGACGAGTATAATGTTTGTAATTTGCAAGCAAAATGGGGTACCATGGAACTATGTGCCGTCACTCGAGATCAGCCTTCCGCTGCCGCCACTACAGATGAAGGAGTCATGCTGCTCGATGGCGACGGACGCTGCACGTATCTCAGCCCCACTGCTGCCTCGCTGCTGAACCGGCAGTCCGAGGGCATCCAGGGAGCATATTTGCCTGAGCTCCTCAAGCACGGCTCCAAAAGCAACGTCATGCAGGCCCTCCGGCAGGGCGGACGACTGCTCTACCGGTCCCCTCAGGGAAACGGCACAACGATGCCGATAGAGATACGGTTCCATCCCGTGGCCAATGATAACGGGGCGGAGCGATACATCGGGGTGGTCAGGAATCTGGACGCCGTCGAGCAGATGGAGCAGGACCTCAAAGACCAGCTCTGCCGGGAGCGACTCTTCAAGGAATGCATCTCCCATCATTTTTTCAACCCGCTCTGCATCGCGCAGGGATACCTCCACCTGGTGCTCAACGAGGAAAGCAACGGCGACGAGAAATTCATGCTGGAGGCAGCAAAAAAGGCGCTCACCCGGATAGAGACCGTGGTGAAAAACGTCATCTACGACGGCGACCTCCGGGAGTAATGCTAGAGGAAATCCTCTATCGTCGTGTCGGTCACCTTGTCATTGGTAAACAGCGACGCGGCTGATTTTTCGAATAACAGCAGGCGCTGCCGGGTATACGTGGGCACCTCGAAGGTTTCCACGATGCGCTTAGCTGGCTCGAGATATTTCTTGATGGATTTCTCGTGCACGGTCAGCGTCAGTGACTTGCCACAGTTGGGACAGCGTCCCTTGAGCGGCATGCGGCGATACTTTGTGTTACACTTGACGCAGCGGACCTGCTGCTTGGTGAACGCCCGAAGGTTGCCGATCAGGTCGGGCAGGAAATGCGTCTGTATCACCCGGGCTGCGACGTCGCTTTCATCGACGGCGCGAATCGTGCGGGCCAGACGAAGCTGAGCGTGCAGCTTTTCTTCCATCCGGCCCAGGGTTTTATAGGCGGAGACGGTGACACCGTCGGCAATGTCGGTAGTGTCATGAGTAAAACCAAAGCCGTCGTATTCCCGGCCGGTGCCGATGCGACTGGCCACGAGATCCATTTCCTCCACGATGTCCCGGGGATGCGCATGCCGCGTCGTCGCCCGGTAAAAAGAGAGCGGATACCGGTCGAGCACGTCCAGGTTTTCCGCCTCCTTATCTATCTCGGCGGGAGAGATACGCGTGGCCAGCACCAGCGGCAGGTCCATGTGGCCACCCCGCTTCTCCGGAATATATTCCAGGGAAAAATTGAGCAACACGTCCATGAGGAGCATCAGGGTATCCTCGTCTCCGTCGCAGTTCCGGCGCTTCGCTGCATGATAGAAGGGATGCGCGCAGCACACCGCGGCATCAATGAAGCCAATGATGCGGCCGACCGCCCCGGCAGAGGTATGCGGGGACATGCCGACCACCATGCTCCCGATGAGATCCGACGGCTCCTCGACGTTATAGAAGGGCTCCATGTCATAGTATTTCTCCAGCAGGTCGTCGACGAACCGGGCCACCCGGGCCAGGTATCGACCGCCGGCCCGCGAGGGAATAACATCCTGCACCCGGAGCTCACATATCTGATCCGGACGCTCTAGGGGCTCACCGCGCCAGTCATGCGTGTAGCCCAGCTCACGGAGCCGTTCAACCGGGGTGCCGATCTCAGCCGGCTTGAAATGCGTGAGCGGCATATTCGTCATGTCAAACCGGGCGGTCCCATCCTTGAATACGTAGACATCATGCCTGGCTCGCAGCAATCCTTTCTCCAGGCTCTCCGGCGTCTTACTCCGCGACGACAGCCCGATGACCCCCTTGACCTTGTCAGGCATGTGCACCATCCCGATGCGATCCTTGGCCTCCTCCACCTCGAGATACAGCTTGACCTCCCGGCGTTCAATGTTCCCCGTGGAAATCGTGGTGCCGCCGCAGTCACAGCGCGTCTTATACGTGATGGCGCCGCAGCTTTGACACTTCCGGGAACCCACCTCGAACTGTATCTTGTTAGCCCGCGCTGCCGCGTTGACCAGGCGTTCCCGGCCGCCGGCCTGCCCGACGGGGAAGAGTACATGCGGCGTGGCCCGCATGGTCCGCTTCGCAGCCTTCTCCGGGCGACCCATCCGAGTGCCAATGCGAGACGGCGCCTTCGCTCTCACGGATACACCGGCAAGCGCAGACACGAACTCGAGGACATCATCCGTATCGATGGAAGAAGGAGACGTATGCTGCCGGAGGACACCATCTTCAACCGTGAAGCCACAGCAGCGCAGCAGCGGGAGCGCACACCGATCAAGGATGAGCCTATCATGCGCCTCGTTTTCCCTGTGCAGCGCGCCCAACTGCAGGAACAGCTCCTTGACCTCGTCGGTTTTCGGCAGCTCCAGGCGACCATCGATATATGACGCCTGCTGTATCACGTCGACCAGACTGACCACGGCATCAGGAGAAAGATCATGCCAGAAGAGCGTATGCCGGGGATGCAGCGGCACGTCGAATGCCGTGGCGATGGCAAATGCCTCCTCCGGTGATGGATCACGGAGCGATATCGTGTCACCGAGCGCATCGGTGATGTGCTGCCTCGCGGCTGCTTCATCCGTGACGTCGAGGCGTTCCTGCAGTTCCTGTATCCACCATTCATAACAGTAGCTGGCCTGCGGCAGGATGGCGTTGTTTTCCACGAACTCGCCGAAGGGAACCAGTATCTCTCCCAGGTCGATGATCTCATGGATGTGCGGCTTGACTTCCTTTGCCTCCTCAGAGGACTCAAGCTGCACGAAGTCACCGGTGTCAAGCAACACGAAAGGACCCTCGATGGTATCACAGCTCGTGCCAATGGTACCCTTACCGGGCCGCTCGGTCTTGAGCTGCGTCCCCAGGGCCACGAAGTCATCCAGGATGTGCATCGCCGCGGGATGGATAGCCGTAGATGCCAGCCCGCAGGTCCGACCGCGGCCGTAGCGAAGACGGAATCCTCCCTTGCTGGAGGGATGCGAAAACACGGGGCGCCCCGCGATGAGGCTGTTCATGTACTTCGCCGACGGGGCAATCGTGCGGGATTCCTCCCCGTTATCCTGAATAAAAGCAGTGAGGAAATCCCATCCCTCCAGGCCCATATGCTCCACGTGTTTCAGCAGCTTCGGCGCCTTCAGGCATAATCCCTCCGCGATGACCAGACAGGCACCCCCCCGAACGCGGTTGGTATGCACCCGCGGCAGGTTCCGCTTGCCCGTCACCTCTTTCTGCTCCGTCGGCTCCCCGTTGATGCACACCGGGCAGTTCCGGACGATGGTCTCGATTTCCTCCAGCGTCGGCGAATACTGCAAGGTCGTAATACGGTCATACAGGGGCACCTCCTCCTTGTACCGCTCAATCTCGTCATCCGTCGGCTGATACCGGCCGATGGCCAGCTTCCGGCGGACCACGTCAGCGATGAGGACGCTCATAGCCTCGCCGGTTCCCCCTGCAGAGCGGATGGGGCCAGCAAAATACAGGTCGATGTAGCTGCTGCCATCAGCGTTGCGGGCAATCTTCACCGCCGAGATGCCCTCAATGGGCGCCACCAGAACGCCCTCCGTCAAAATAGCCAGGCCGGTCCGCACCGCCTGGTCGACCGTCTGCTCCGTGCTGCCGGCATGCTCCTCCGCGATGTCGATGGCCACAGACAACGCCGTCTGCTCCCGGCTCATATCCTGCAGGCGCTCCCGGATAACCTCGGCGATGCCCTCCGGCCCGACGAGCTCCTCAACCCGCTCAGCGAAGTCATTAGCCGTCGGGACCTCCACCTCACGGGTGGGGTCGTATCCCTTGGCGCGGGCTTCCTGCGCTAGCTCATAGCATCGCTCGACGTGGCGTTCTATCGCCGAAAAATAGGCCTGAATGTCACCCATCCAAATACCGTAATACACAACGAGGTTTAAATGTTGTCCACCCGTGCCATCGTGCCTCATGCACAAGCCGGTATCTCCAGAATGGCATCGACAATACGGGATACTCTCCCCCGGCGCAGGCAATCGCTGCCAGCCACCACGTGAATCCCCACAAAATGCTTTGCCTCCCGCCAGCCGACTTCACAGCCGCCACAGTGGAAAAAATT
>JBNGDQ010000115.1:0-4746 GCA_049975285.1 Thermoplasmatota archaeon | reverse complement strand
AAAAGGAGGTTTTTCTCGTTAAACAGTATAGGAACTCGGGTTATCCACGTCCTTGTCTGGGTTATAGGTGTAGGAAGAATGCGTTATATCGGTAACTTCTGCCGTGTAGGTTCCCGAACTTGCTCCTTTCAAGGAAAATTCGATTTCACCGTTACTGTCGGTTGCTCCAGAGAAACTCCAGCTGCCGTCTGGTCCCGTTAACGTTGAATATACGGTTGCACTACTAACTGGACCGTCATCAGACATCACTGTTACGGTATAGTACAAAAACATATTTGGACCAGCTTGTTTTGTCCTCCAAGAGATACCAGATACCCACATATCGGTACCGCCAGTGCCACCGCTGGAGACGGTGACATCCTGCGAGGTCGTATCGGTCGCACCATCGTCATCGGTGACCGTCAGAGTGACGGTATAGGTGCCATCAGAACTGTAGGTATGAGACGGGTTCTGCACCGTTGAAGTCGCGCTGTCACCAAAGTCCCAGCTCCAACTGCTGATGCTACCATCCGAATCACTGCTCTGGTCGGTGAAGGTCGCTGTTAGCTCTGAGGTGGTATACGCGAAGTCCGCCGTTGGTGGATTATTGGTTGTGCCCCCTCCGCTGCTGTCATATGTATCGGAGGTTTCGACGTCAGCTGCGTTATCCCAGCTGTATCCTGATTTTGTGAGCCCGATTACCGTTCCGGTATAGACGCCAGAGGTTCTGGATGCTTTTTCAAAGACGATGCTTGCCACGCCGCTGGAATCAGTTGTAGCGGTGCCGGTCACGGTGCTTCCCCCAGGTGTTTCAAGCTGCATGTCTACTGTAACGCCACCAATTGGGTTATTGCTGCTATCCACAACGGTTGCTTCAACACCAATATGTTCCCATGGTCCCGCTGTCCCGGCGAGCCATACGGTAACGTCTTGGACATGCATATCAATAGTTATGCCACTGGAGACGGTGACATCCTGCGTCGTCGTATCGGTCGCACCATCGTCATCGGTGACCGTCAGAGTGACGGTATAGGTGCCATCAGAACTGTAGGTATGAGACGGGTTCTGCACCGTAGACGTGCCGCCATCACCAAAGTCCCAACTCCAACTGCTTATAGTCCCGTCAGAATCACTGCTCTGGTCGATAAAGTCAACTGTCAGGTCTGTCGTGGTGTAGGTGAAGTCCGCTGTCGGCGGGCTATTTCCGGAGCCATACGTCAATGCATTGTAGGCATTAATCAATCCATGACCATAATACATATCCCAGCCTGTTGCACCCAGATCAACCGCTGAAGATTGCAGTACGTTTCTTATCTCGTCAGGCGACGTTACTCCTTGGGAGTATAGCAATGCGGCGGTGCCGGAGACATGGGGTGTGGCCATTGATGTACCCTCAAAGAAATAGTATCCCCACGACGTGCCACTGAAGGTCTCCTGGAGAACACCATCACCATAGGTATCACCGTTTTGGTCAACATTGAGGTCGCCACCGGGAGCAACGACGTCAAGGCTTGACCCATAATTGGAATATGGTGCCCGGGCCGTATCATATCGTGTTGCACCGACTGCGATAACATATACATCGTAGGCAGCTGGATACGAGACACCATTCCGTCCATCATTTCCAGATGCGGCGATAACGGTGACGCCGTTATTGTAGGCATATGCAACAGCATTCTCTAACGTGCTGGTAGGCGTCCCGCCGCCGAGACTCAGACTGATGATATTGGCTCCCTGGTCGGCTGCCCATATAATACCGTCAGCGATGTCATAGATGGATCCAGACCCGCCACTATCTAATACCTTCACGGGCATTAAGGATGCGCCAAAGGCAACACCGCAGACACCAACATTATTGTTTGTGCTCTGTGCAACTGTTCCAGCACAATGCGTGCCATGACCATTATCATCCGTTGGATCGTTGTCACCATTGACAAAATCATATCCCGATACAAACGACGTGCCCGTTAAATCCTCCCCGGCTTGACTGATACCGGTATCGACAACTGCTACAATTGCTCCAGAACCGGTTGTAATATCCCAAGCAGGTTCCATGTTTATACCGCCTTCGTCAAAGCCGTGTAAATGCCACTGATAACTATAGTAGGGGTCATTGGGAACCATACACGTATGGAAAATATAGTTTGGCTCAGCATATTCAACGTGTGGATTTCTGTTTAACACATCTGCCATCTCTGCAACAGACCGTCCCTGTGGAATCCCCAAACGTTGAAAACCAATGTTCCCATTCGATGAGAGAACAGACAGCCCATATCGTGCATGTACCTGGGCTATCTCGTTACCGGCAACTCCCGGTTTAAACTTGACAATAATCTCGCCGGGAGCAAATACCCCTCCAGGAGTGTCATCTGTCTCAACGTTCAATCCAAACGCTGGAATTGAGGTCAACACCAGCGTTAAACACACTAAAATGGCACCGACTATTTTTTTCATTGTCTGGGCCTCCGCCTGTGTATTATACTATAAATTTATAAGTGTATTGGTAACAATCCACGGGAAATATTCCCTTTCGCCTCGCCTTCAGTAGACAGTGCACGATACAGACCGCTACTGGTACGGCTTCACGACCTCGATGACCTCGGGGAAATCAATGCCCAGCTCTTTGAGCTGCGCGATGGTCGGCACGCCGTTGTTGTTCCAGCCTCGCCGCGTGTAGACTGCATCCATCAACAGCTCATATTGCTCCTCGCGGTGCTCACGCAGCATCGCCAGTTTTTCCTCCGTTCTCTTACCGGAGATGTCGTGGCCGAGTTCCTCGAGCTGTCCATCGTAGCGCTCCTCCCGTGACTCATACTCATCGATGGTGACCGGGCCGACGGAGCGGTAGGGAATGCTGTCATGCTCCCGGGTGCCCTTCCCCATGCGGAGGTTGAAGACCCGCTGGAAATTGTAGACGCGCTCGCTCTGCCGTATCAGGTCATCTGGTTCAACGTCTCGACCCGTGACGGCTTTGAAGAACGTGGCGTAGTTCCACACGTGCTCCATGACCTTCGCCGGTTCCTCCGTCTCCTCGTTGTCCTCGGGAACGATGTCATTCCAGGGAAGCTTACAGAGCCCGTTCAAGCCAAACCAGGTCCGCCACATGGGGAACCAGTGCAATGCCTCCGCTTTATCCTCGAACGTCGGCAGGTACCCGTGGACCATGTCGAGGAAGATGAGCCAGGCTTCGTCGTGCTGTGGCCCCTTCAACGCGAGGCCGTAGCCGCCCTGCTGCGCCAGGGATTCCTTGGTCATGTATTCACTGTACTCGAGTCCCTTGGCCTCCATGCCGATGTCTTGCATCAGGTCAGAGTCGACACCCTGCCCTGTCAGATACTGCTTGAGGTACCGGATGCCTTTCCCGACGTGTTTGCCGAAGCCGCGCCCCTGCGCCATCTGGTGGAGCAGTTCCAGCGCCGCCTCCTGGTTACCGAAAGTGAGCTGCAGACCGCCGGTGATGCCGTCGTCGATGGCACCCATCTCGTAGAGCTCCATGACAAACGCCGTTGTGGTTCCCACCGAGATGGTATCCAGGCCGTAGGTGTCACAGTAAAAGTTCATCTCCGCGATGTGCCCAGCGTCGAAAATGCCACAGTTGCTGCCGCAGCCTGCCACGGTCTCATACTCGGGGCCGTCGACATACACGGTTTCACCCTGATAGGGACCGCTCGTGAGCTTGAAGTTTTTGATGAGATGACTGCAAGCCACGGTGCAGCCGCGCCAGCATCCATCGAAGCCCCGGTCGAACAGCTCCTCGTATTGTGCCTCGCCGATCTGGTCTGCATCTTCATGCTGCCCGTAGCGATAGTTATGCGTGGGCAGCAGGTCGTACTCGTTCATGATGGGTACGAGATGCGTCGTCCCGACGACGGCCATCCGGTTCTGCTTGGGGTCCAGCTGCACGATTTCCGTGGTATGCTTCTTTCCTATTTCCTTGAGCAGCTCGAGGTCAGCCGGGTTGTTACTCTTCGGGGATACGCCGGTATGCTTGACCACGAGTGCCTTGATGTTTTTATCGCGGAACACGGTGCCGGTGCCGCCGCGGCCGGCCTGCTTGTACCGGACGGCCTGCCGCTGCGGGTCATACCAGGAAAAATTCAGGCACCCGAAGTAGCTGTTATCGGCGCCGCTGCCCGCAGAGACCACCGAAACGGATTTGGGGTCGCCGTCAGCGAACAGTTCGGTGAGCTGGTCCGCCAGCAGATGACTGTCATCTGGCAGTCCGGGGATATCCAGGATGTGCACCCGGCCTTCATCTCCGTCGATGTAGACCACGATGTCGGCGTCCGCCTTGCCCTGCACCTCCAATGCATCCCAGCCGGAAAACTTGAGATAGGGGCCAAAGTAGCCGCCGACGTTGCTATCGATGGGGATACCCGTCAGGGGAGAAATACAGGCCACGATGCTCTTACCGCTGCCAGGGAAATTAGTGGTGCCGCCCAGGGGGCCAGAGGAGATACACAACGCATTTTCCGGGTCATCCCACGAGATACGCCGGTCGAGCGGGAATGCATTCCACAGCAGCCACAGGTCGAAGCCCCGGCCGCCGATGAACAATTCTTTCATGTCCTCGGTGACCTCCTTCGCCTGTATCTCGTTGCTGCCGATGTCGACATACAGCGTCTGATTAGTATATCCCTTGTCCACCTCCGGCACCTCGTATTCATATTCTGCCAGCTTGACCACGTCAGGAGCCATCTTTTTTCACCTCAAAGCGTGTATGCACGTATTCAGCCATCTCATAAAAAGTTATTCCCCTGTCGTCCG
>JBNGDQ010000114.1:2427-4768 GCA_049975285.1 Thermoplasmatota archaeon | reverse complement strand
CCAGGGCCGTCATCCCGTAAGGATACCTCCCAGTATATAATAAATTTTATATTTATTCGAAGCGGCGGCAAGAAAAAACTATTATGCCCGTCATGCTTGCACTGCTCATGCCACAGCCCTCCCGCACCACCGGCATAATGGATGCCCCAATCCAGCAATTACTTCAGACGGCAAATCTGCCCGAGGACGTCATCAACCTGGGGCAGGGCATCCCATTCTTTGAGCCACCCGAGCAGGCAATAGACGCCGCCGCAGCTGCGCTCAAGCAGCCGGACGGCTACCAGTACAGCCATGATGCCGGCCACCCGGATCTCAGGCAGGCGGTCGCCGAGAAGCTCCATCAGGATAATGACATCAGAGCAGCCGGGCAGGACAACGTCATCATAACGACGGGTGCCAACCAGGCGTTCGTCAACGCGCTGCTAGCCATTACGGATGTCGGTGACAGCGTCATCATCGTGACGCCGCATTACTTCAACCACGTCATGGCGGTAGAGATGGCCGGCTGCCAGCCTATCTTTGTCCCCGCTGGTGAGGGATACCTTCCCGACGTGGATACCATCGCCGCTGCCATCCAGGATAACACCCGGGCCGTGGTCACCATCTCTCCCAACAATCCCACCGGAGCCGTGTACCCACCCGGGACGCTCCACGGCATCAACGAGCTGTGCGCCGACCACGGCATCTACCATATCTCAGATGAGCCCTACGAGTATTTCGTGTACGACGGCGCCCGGCACGTCAGCCCGGCTTCCTTCGACGCAGCCATGGAGCACACCATATCACTGTTCTCGTTTTCCAAGTCCTACGGCATGCCCGGCTACCGCATCGGAGCCATGGCCGTCCCCGACGATATCTACCAGGAGGTCCTCAAAGTCCAGGATACCATTGCTATCTGCCCCCCAGGACCATCGCAGGCCGCTGCCCAGGCAGCACTCACGGTCGGCAGCACGTACCCCCGCCAGTTTCTACCCACACTGGAGGAAGTCCGCCAGGTATTCATTGATGGCGTTGCAACACTGGAGGGCGTATCGCTGCCGGTAACCCATGGCGCCTTCTATTTTCTCCTACAACTAGAAACCAGCCGTGAATCCTGGGATATCGCCCTACGGCTCATAAATGATTTCAGCGTGGTTACCATTCCCGGGGAAGCATTCGACAGCGGGCAGCCAGCGCTGCGCATCGCCTACGGAAATCTCACCCCGACAGATGCCCAAAAAGGCCTACGTCGGCTCGCCAAGGGACTGCAGACGCTGCTGTAGGCTAATCCAGGGTCTCCTGGATGGAGTACATCTTATCCCGCTGCGCCAGGTAGTAGCTCCGCACCATAATCTCGGCGAGGAACCCAAAGATAAAAATCTGGAGGCCGATGACCAGGAGGAGAACACCGAGCAACAACAACGGCCGATCAGACAAGCTCTCGCCGTAGAGAAGCTTGAGGAGTACCAGGTAGAGATTGATGGAAAACCCAGCGGCCAGCAGGAGACCGCCCAGGGAGCCGAAAAAGTGCAGCGGGCGCGTGGAAAACCCGGACCAGAACTTGAAGTTGATGAGGTCGAAGAGACCCCGGAACAACCGGGCTACGCCGTATTTCGTCCGACCGCGCTCCCGTTCATGATGCCTGACTGTGGCCTCTCCCACGCGGAAGCCCTGCCAGGCGAGCACCGCGGGGATGTATCGGTGCATCTCCCCGTAGAGCTCCAGGTCCTCCAGGCTTTCCCGCCGGTAGGCCTTCAACGTGCAGCCGAAGTCATGCAGCTCCAATCCGGTCAGCCGGCGAGCCAGCCAGTTGGAAAACCGGGAGGCCAGCCGCTTTCCAGCCGAATCCTGTCGGTCGTGCCGCCAGCCACTGACCACATCCCGGCCATCCATCTCGTCGAGGAGCCGGGGAATATCATCTGGATCATTCTGCAGGTCACCGTCCATGGTCACCACGATGTCTCCCCTTGCTGCCCGGAACCCGGCAAGGAGCGCCGGGGTCTGCCCGAAGTTGCGGCGCATCCGGAGGCATCGCACCGTGCTGTCTTCGTCGTGGAGCGCAGCGATACGTGCAAAGGTATGGTCGGTACTCCCGTCGTCAATAAAGAGTATTTCATGCTCGCCGAGAGCAGCCACCACGGATTTGAGTTTCTCGTAGAGCGGGTGGATGTTGGCTTCCTCGTTGTAGACAGGGATGACGATGGAGAGCATGCCTGTATATTTATAAACAATATTTATATTATGGGTAATGGCAGTTGCGTTAATTTCCGGTGGGGCTGGATTTATTGGCTCCCATCTCGCCCAGGCGCTGCTTAATCAGGGGGACGACGTCGTCATCGTCGACAACTTCGATAGCTACTAT